>NZ_JBSGJD010000109.1:0-29575 GCF_053605405.1 Amycolatopsis sp. NPDC003861 | reverse complement strand
GGGCGCACCACCGGCGTCAGCCGCGCTGGTACTCCTCCCAGGTGACCTTGGTGACCTGCGGGCCGTCGTCGGAGCCGCGGCCGGCCAGGCCGTTCATGCCCAGGTAGTAGTCGCCGGTCTGGTGCTGCGCCCCCGAGGACAGGTCCGGGTCGGAGACGGCCATCGCGTGGATGTGGTAGTCGAAGCCCTGCGCCGGCGTGCGGTACCAGGCCGCGAACCCGACGTTGCGCAACGCCTTCAGCAGGTTGTTGCGGTTGGTCGACGACATGCCGGACACCGAGATGTCCATCGCGCCGCCGCCGTCGTGCGTGCCGGCCGAAGCGTCGACACCGCCGGCGTTGTACGACCCCTGCGTCAGCGTGACCTGGAAGCCCGCTTTCCCTTCCGCGGCAACGAGCATCGCCTTGGTGCGGGTGTTGAGGGTCTTGCCGTGGTAGGTCACGTGGCTGCCGGCGGAGATCGGGTTCGTGACCGTGTACCGGCCTTCGCCCAGCTTCTCCAGCGAGGTCTTGCCCGGCAGGCCGGACGCGTCGAGACCGGTGTAGCCCAACGACTTCTGGTACTGCGAGTACGCCGTGATCGTGGTGGTGCCGAAGTAGCCGTCGACGTACTGGCTGTCGAGCAGCCCCTTCGCCTGCAGCGCCTGCTCGACGAGCAGGACGCTGTCGTGGGCCCCCGGGGTCTGGGTGTCGTCGGCGCGGCGCGGGTCGATCTGGGCCGCCTTCAGCACGGCCTCCATGTTCGCCGTGGGCAGCACCGTCGTGGCCGCGGTTTCGGCCTGGGCCGGTGCGGCCACGGCGAACGTCGCGGCGGTGAGCGCCGTGAGCACGGCGGCCTTCGTGAACATCCTGGTCCTCCATGGGTCGGAATCTCGTTGTGGGGAGGAGAATCACGCAACCGGATACAAGGGACGTACAAACCGGACCGGCCTGTTCTTGACATGGAGCTCACCTCGATACGGTGGGTGGGTAGGGTAAATCGACCGGTGACGGCATGTAATCCCAGCCACATTCGGGCACGTTTCCACTGGTCCAGCCGTGTTGACCGGCGTCACGGAGAGTTTCGAGGGGCCCCCACTGGACTCGCCCGTGCTCGTTTCGTAACCTGTTTGAGATCTCGCGGCCCCCGGTCGTCCCCAGACGGCGACGCGAGATCGCCGCCGATACCCCCTGCCGGGTACCGGACCCCCACCGCGGGCTCTTCCTGTTGCGGTCGAGCACGCCCGGGGACGGGCGAGGCCCCCGGCTCGCCGTCCCGGTGCCCGCCGGCGGCCGATCAGCAAAGGAGACCCGCGCGAGAATGCGTTCGCATCCCGTCAAGCGCGTGGTGTCAGGTGCCCTCGCCGCGGCCTCGGTGATCACCGTCGTCACCATGGCCCAGCCGGCCACCGCCGCCCCCGTCCCCGTGCTCCAGGCGCCGCCGACCGGCTCCGACGCCCTCGCCAAGTACCGCGAACTCGCGGCGCAGGCGGAAAAGCTCAACGAGGACCTGCTCCGCGCCCAGGACGACCTGACCGCGAAGCAGGGCCAGCTCGACAAGGCCAACGCCGACGTCACCAACGCGAAGAACGCCGGCGCCCAGGCGATCGAGGCGAAGCGGAAGTACCAGTCCGAAGTGGACAAGTTCGCCGGTGCGTCGTTCACCAGCGGCGTCCAGATGAACAAGCTGTCGGCGCTGCTGGCCGGAACGTCCACCCAGGACTTCCTGGACCGCTCGGCGGCGCTCGAGGTCATCGCGACCGACAAGAACGCCGCGATGGACAACCTCAGCGGTGCGGCGGCCAAGGCCGCGGCAGCCGAGAAGACGGCCGCCGACGCGGCGAAGCAGGCGCAGGACGCCCGGGACGCGGCGGCGAAGCTGGCTTCGGACATCGAGGCCAAGAAGAAGGACCTGCAGGGCCAGATCGACCAGATCGAGGCGCAGAGCCGGTCCCTCAGCAACGCGGACAAGGCCGCCCAGAAGGACACCGGCGGGGCGGCGCCGAACGTCAAGGCGCCCACCGCGGCGGCCCAGACCGCGGTGAACGCGGCGCTGAGCAAGCTCGGCAGCGCCTACGTCTGGGGCGCCACCGGGCCGAGCACGTTCGACTGCTCCGGCCTGATGCAGTGGGCGTACAAGCAGGCCGGGATCTCCCTGCCGCGCAACTCGGCGGCGCAGGCCGGATTCGGCACGCCGGTGTCACGCGACCAGCTGCAGCCCGGCGACCTCGTCGCCTACTACTCCCCCGTGTCCCACATCGGGATGTACATCGGCGACGGCAAGATGGTGCACGCGCCGACGAGCGGCGACGTCGTCAAGATCTCGCCGCTGATGAGCCAGTACGCGGGAGCCACGCGCCCCACGGCCTGAGCGCACGACCGGTGCCCCGTTCCGCGAAGTGTAGAAATCGCGGGACGGGGCACTTTGCGCGCATGGAAGACATCCCTGACGCCGCCACGGTCGAAGCCGTCGGCAAGGTGACCGAGGCACTCGAGACGATCGAGCGCGCCCGCGGGCACCTCTACTCCTTCCACCAGCTGACCGGCAGCGCGGACCTGGCCCTCGGCGAGGCCGTGGAGCAGCTCGAGAAGGCCGGCCACGGCGAGTGGGCCCGGCGGATCTCCCAAGAGCTCATCGGGCTCAACGTGTTACCCGATCGGTGGACTTTCCAGGTCGTCGAGGAGTACGACGACGGCTACTACAAGGCGTGCCGCCACCTTGAGCGCGAGCTGCTCACGTCGCTCACCGGAGGGCGCCGCCACCTGCACGAACAGCAGATGAAGGACGACCGCCGCACGCACGGGCGGCCGGGCCACGAGGCGGGCGCCCTGAGCACGCCCCCGGCCGGCACGTGACCGGCGATTGTCGGACCCCTGCGCTACAGTCGACCGCAGACGAACAAACGTTCGATTGGAGGAGTCGTGACCGATCAGGTGGAGCCCAACCCGGAGAAGGACCCGAGCGACTGGACGACCGGCGACGAGCCGATGACCGGGCCGCAGAAGTCGTACCTGCAGACGCTGGCGCAGGAAGCCGGTGAGGAGGTGCCGGAGGGCCTGACGAAGGCGGAGGCGTCCGAGCGGATCGACGCCCTGCAGAAGGCGACCGGCCGCGGCACGTGAGGGGTCAGCGCGCGGGGATCCGCCACAGCACGGTGGGTGGCCGTTCGCCTCGCCGGGCCCGCGCCCGGACGGCGAGCAGCCAGCCGATGCCGATCACCGAGACGAGGGCGAGGCCACCCCACGAGAGCACGGTGAAGACGTCGGCCTGCAGCGCGGTCGGCTGCGGCTGGTAGCCCTGTTCGAGCTGGACGTCCTGCCAGGGCGTGCCGGTGAGCAGGAGGGTGAACACGAGGGCGATGCCGTGCATGGCGTCCCAGAGGGCGTGGAGGAGGGCGACACCGAGGTAGCTGAGCAGCAGGCGGAGCGTCAGGGCGAAGTGGCGGTGGTCGCTGGCGGAGAAGAGCACGCCGCCGAGGATGGCGGTCCACAGGCCGTGGCCGACGGGCGCGAGCACGCCGCGGAGCAGCTCGGTCTGGACGAGGTCCAGGAGCGAGAGCCCGCGTTCGGTGAACAGCGCGGTGAAGGCATAGCCGGCCGACTCGAAGGCGGCGAACCCGAACCCGACGGCGGCGCCCAGGACGAGCCCGTCGGTGGCGAACTTGACCCGGAGGTGCCGAGTGAGCACGGCCAGCACGGCGAGCTTGACGGCCTCTTCGATCAGCCCGACCCCGGCGAACAGCCAAGCGGAGGGATGCAGCAGGTAGGACTCGAGCAAGGAGGCGGCCAGCACCCCGAGCACCCCACCGGCGACGAAGGTGCTGAAGAGCAGCTCGGAGGTGACCTCCCCACTCCGCCGCCGCCCAAAAGCCCAGGCGACGAAGGTGACGGGCACGAGAAAGCTCCCGAGCAGCACCACGGTGGGCACGAGATTCGGGTTACCGGTGACGAAGGTGACGACAACGGCAAGCACCCACAGGAGGGCACCGACGAGGAACATCCGCAACCAGACCCGGCGTGACCGGGCCCCGGCCGCGGGCCGAGCGGACGGAGGGGCCATGGAGGTACTGTGCCCTGGTTTCGGCAGGTCCGCACTCGCTGGTCTTTGTCCCGGGAGCGGAAGGATGGGTCGGGCCGCGCCTGCGCCTGTGTCCGCCCTCGCCAGGCAGCACGCCATCCGGCCCGTGCCTCGCCGGTGTGCTCCACACCACGGCTTGCCGATCGCCCCAGCGGGTAGCCGACCCGGAGATGCCCCTACTGCCGAAGGTGGGCCTTTGCTCCCGGTGCGGCTTCGCTTGTCGTCACCGTTGTCGGGTTCGGCTTTCTCGTTGCCGCGCCGAACCGCGGGCCTGAACGGCCGTCCTACCCGCGTTCGACTCCCTACCAGCCGCCTCGATGAGTGAAGGCGCGCGCACGGGGTACCTCCGGGACATGTCCCAGCCGAACGAACAGCAGCCCGAGATCGCCCGGCCCGGCACCCCGGATCCCGGCCGAACCGAAGACTCGCTCTACCGCACCGGCGAGGGCGAGCCGGCCGATCACCCCGAAGAGGCGCGCGGTGTCGGGGCGAAAGTGGTCGGTGAGCTGCGGGAACGTCGGGAAAGCTGAACGTTCAGGCCGCTTCCGGCAGCGCCGCGCCCGTCACGCGGAGCAGGAACTCGGCGTTGGACCCGGTCTTGCGGAGCTGCTCCAGCAGCTGCTCGATTGCGTGCGGCCCCGGCAACGCCCGCCGGACCTCGCGCATTGCCGCCAGTTCGCCCGGGGTGACCAGGAGTTCTTCGCGCCGGGTGCCGGACGCCGCCACGTCGACCGCCGGGAAGATGCGTCGTTCGGCCGTCTTGCGGTCGAGCTTGAGTTCGAGGTTTCCGGTGCTCTTCAGCTCCTCGAAGAACACCGTGTCCGCCAGGGAACCGGTTTCCACCAGCGCCGACGCGATGATCGTGAGCGAGCCGCCGCCCTCGATGTTCCTTGCGGCGCCGAGGATTCGCTTCATCGGCTGCAACGCGGCCGCGTCGACGCCGCCGGACAGCGTGCGGCCGGACGGGCGCGCCGAAAGGTTGTACGCGCGGCCGAGGCGGGTGAGCGAGTCGAGCAGCAGGACGACGTCTTCGCCGTTCTCCACCAAGCGTTTCGCGCGCTCGACGGTGAGTTCCGCCACCGCCACGTGCTCGGCCGGCGGCCGGTCGAAAGTGGACGCGATCACTTCGCCGCGGATGGTCCGGCTCAGCTCGGTGACCTCTTCGGGACGCTCGTCGGCGAGCAGGACCAGCAGCCGGCAGTCGGGGTGGTTGACCGACAGGCCGTGGCCGATTTCCTGCAACACCGTGGTTTTCCCGGCTTTGGGCGGCGAAACGATCAGGGCGCGCTGGCCCCGTCCGAGCGGGGTGACGAGGTCGATGACGCGCGGCAGCAGTCGCGCCGGCGTCGTTTCGAGCAGGAGCCGGCGATCCGGGTGCACCGGCACGAGGTCGGCGAACCGCGGACGCGGCTCGCGCGGGTCGCGGCCGTTGACGCTGATGATCTCCTCGGGGGTGCCGTCGACCTCGTCGCCGGGCCGCAGATTGTGTTTGCGGACAAGGGAAAGCGGGATCGCGACGTCGTCGGGCGCGGGCCGGTAGCCGGGCCGGACGAACGGGGTTTTGCCGGACAGGTCGAGGATTCCGTGAAAAGGCATGGGTGTCTCCAGAAATGGTGATGGGCCTGCGCACGGACGGCGAGGCCGGGAAGAAGGAAAGAGGCCGAGCGGCCTGGATCCGGGGAGCTGCCTCCGGGCGGCCGAGGGGCCGGCATCCGCGAGGAGCGTCTCCACTGTAGCGACTCATCTCACGAAGCACAACGGGTAAGACTTCGCGGCGGTGGGTAGTTCATCAGAGAAGCCCGCTGAAACGGGGGAACTGCGGCTGAACGATGGGAGCGGATCGTGTATCGACATACCCCGGAAACTGGCGTCGATACGGGCGAGAGCACCGACGCCGACCAAGCCGGGACCACGGCCCCGGAGCGCGTTGCCGCCGGAGCCGTGGTCGCCTCGACCTTCGAAGAACTGGCGCCGGCCCTGCCCAACGAGATGGCCGGCCTGCGCCGCAAGCTGATCCACTGGCTGGGCGAGTTCCCGCTCGACCCGGACAGCACGCACGACATCACGCTGGCCACGTACGAAGCACTGGCCAACGTCGCGGCCCACGCCTACCCGGACGGCCACGGCTGGGCCCGCTTGCAGGCTCGCCGGGAGGGCGACGCGATCACGGTGACGGTGACGGACACCGGCTGCGGCATCCCGGCAACCCGCCCGAGGGTGGCGGGCCTGCGCACCTCGGGTGGCCGCGGCCTGCTGCTGATCGACCAGGTGGCGGACCAGACCGACATCGACTCGGGAGAAAAGGGAACCACGGTCCGCATGACGTGGCGCCCACCGGCGCTCAGGGACGCAGGCTGACGCGCCAGGCCGGCCACCGCAATGGCCGGCCGAGGATTGGTTGGCTCACGACCCGCCGGCTCGCCTGACCGCGCGCCGGCGGATTCGTGCTCGGCGGGTTTCGCGTGAAGAACGAGCGAGACCGGCCGACGCCGGCGGAGCGGCCGAAGGCTCGGCTCTCTACCCAAAAGGGTCCTGCAGGGCGCGAACGGCTCGCGGCGCGCCCGGCAGACCACCCCCTCAAGCCGCCTCGGCCAGGCGGACCAGCCTGTTCCTCGGGTACGAAACCAGCTCCCGCTCCCCGTCCGTCGTGAAGATCTCGACGGAGTCCTCCAGCAACTCCGCCGAGTTCACCTGCAGCTGCCACGCGGGCAGCCCCGGCGCCGGCTCGTGCCAGAACCACTGGCCCTTGGTGAGCTGGTGCGCCGGGACTGTCGCGTCGTCCTTTTCCATGTGCTGAGGCTATCCGTCACCACCGACAGTTTTCGCAGCACCTGGAACCTGTGATCACGACCACTATGGACTCGTGCAGGTCACCGTCGGGTCGGTGAGGTTGCCGCCGTGCTGGACCGTGAAGCCGATGACGTCGCCGCTGCCGTTGGGCTTGGCCGTCAGGACGTAGCCGGTGCTGTCCCACGTTCCCGTGTAGTTCCAGCTGCCGATCACCTTCTGCGGCGAATGGAACGTGATCGTCAGCGTCCAGTTGTTCGTCCCCGACACCGTCACCTGGCCGTTGAAGCCGACGTTCCACTCGGCCGTCCGCGCGTACGCCGCCGAACAGCCGCCAGGCGCCGGGGTCGTAGTGGTGGGCGTGGTGGTGGGGGTGGTGGGCGTGGTGGTGGTCGGCGGGACGTCGCCGTTCAGCGCCTCGAGGACCGCCGTGTAGGCCGCCTTCTTCTGGCCGTTGCCGTCGAACAGCAGCGGTGTTCCCGACGCCCGCCACGAATCCGTGTCGCGGATGCCCCACACCGTGATGCCCGTGCACCGCGTGACCGCCATGCACGCCTCGGTCACCGTGCGGAAGTTGGCCGCCTGCGCCGTTCCCGAGCCCTCGATGTCGAGCTCGGTGAGCTGGACGTCGACGCCGAGGTTCGCGAAGTTCTGCAACGTCGTCCGGTAGTTCGACGGCACCGGGCTGTTGGGGTTGAAGTGCGACTGGAAGCCGACGCAGTCGATCGGCACGCCCCGGGACTTGAAGTCCTGGACCATGCGGTACACGGCCTGGGTCTTCGCCTGGTTCCAGTCGTCGGTGTTGTAGTCGTTGTAGCAGAGCTTCGCGCCCGGGTCCGCCGCCCGCGCGGCGGCGAACGCCGCCTCGATCCAGTCGTTGCCCGTGCGCTGGAGGTTGGAATTGCGCCGGGCGCCGGAACCGCCGTCCTCGAACGCCTCGTTCACCACGTCCCACGCGTAGATCTTGCCGCGGTAGTGGGTCACGACCTGGGTGACGTGGTTGAGCATCGCCTGCCGCAGCGCCGAACCCTCCATGCCCTGCATCCAGCCCGGCTGCTGCTGGTGCCAGGCCAGCGTGTGCCCGCGCATCCGGGCGCCCTGGCTCGTCGCCTGGTTCACGATCCGGTCCGCGTTGGCGTACGAGAACTGGCCCTGCGACGGCTCGGTCGCGTCGATCTTCATCTCGTTCTCCGGGGTGATCATGGAGAACTCACGGCTGAGGATGCCCGTGTACACGCTGTCCGACAGCTTGCTCGCCGAAACCGCCGTGCCGAAGTACCGCCCGCTGCTCGCCGCCGCGCTGCCCAGCGTCGTCCCGGCCGGCGGTGTGGAAGTCGTGGTCGGCGTCGTCGTGGAGCCACCGCTGTTCAGGCCCAGGAACGCGATCGCGTACGCGATCATCCCGTTCTGCGGCAGTGAATGCCCCGCGCCCTGGACGCTGATGCCCTCGACCGGCGCCTGCGTACCGGTGGCACCGTAGCGGGTGCGCGTCCAGCCCGACTGCGGGGCGTCACTCGACGAAGGCGTCTGGCTGACGCCCTGCAGATTGGTCCACTGCTTGATCTCTTCCCCGAAGTTCGGGTAGCGCAGCGTGTCGTCGGCCGTGCCGTGCCACAGCTGCATCCGCGGGAACGGGCCGGTGCGGCCGCCGCTCATCTGGCGGGCCTGGTCGCCCCACTGCTGCGCGGACTTGATCAGCTGGCCGCCCGAGCACTGGCTGTTCCAGCTGGACCCGTCGGTGGTCGCGAAGCAGCCGGCGGGCACGCCCATGAACGCCGAACCGGCGGCGAACACGTCCGGGTACTCCGCCGCGAGCACGTTCGTCATCATCGCGCCCGAGGAGAACCCGGTGACGTACACGCGGGACGAGTCGACGTTGTAGCGCTGCTTGGCCCAGTTGACCATCGACAGGATGCCGACGGGGTCGCTGCCGCCGCCCCGGGACAGCGCCTGCGGCGAGGACACGTCGAAGCACTGCCCGCTGCGGGTGGCCTCCGGGAACACGATGACGTACCCGTACTGGTCGGCCGCCGTGACGTAGTCGCGGGCGTAGCCGTTGAAGATCGCCGACGCCGAGCCGGTGCAGTAGTGGACGGCCACCAGCAGCGCCGGGCGGGCGGCGACGCGGTCCGGGACGTACGTGTACATGTTGAGGTTGCTGGGATTGCTGCCGAAGTCGGTGACCCGCGTCAGGCTCGCCGCGGACGCCGGCTGCGCCGCCACGACCAGCACGATCGACGCGGCGATCGCCAGGACGGCGGCGGAAAGGGCGGTGAGGAGTCTTCGCACTCGAGGGAATCCTTTCCGGGGGCGGGAGCGCAGCTGCGACGATGGTTCGTCGCCGTCCCCCGGCCGGTCAACGATTATCGAAACGTTTCGGGAACTTTCGAGCGGTTCACCGATCGGCCGCGCCGCCGGAGTTCTGGCAGGATTCCGGGATGACCGAGCTCCTGCTGGGCCCGCTGCTGCGGCACGTCGATGCCACCTCGGCGACGATCTGGGTCGAGACGGACGGCCCGTGCGAAGTACGCATCGGCGAGGCCGGTGCCCGGACGTTCGAGGTCGCCGGCCACCACTACGCGCTGGTCGTGCTCACCGGGCTGGAGCCGGGGCGGAGCACGCCGTACGAGGTGCGGCTCGACGGCGCCGTCGTCTGGCCCGAACCGGACGGCGACCTGCCGCCGAGCCGGATCCGGACGCTGGCACCCGGCGATCCCCGGTTCCGGCTGGTGTTCGGGTCCTGCCGCAAGCCGCGGGAGCAGGACGCGCTGGGGCCGGACGCGCTCGCCGCCTACGCCCACCGGATCGCCGGCCTCGACGAGGCCGAGTGGCCGGAGTCGCTGCTGCTGCTCGGCGACCAGGTCTACGCCGACGAAACCACCGACGCGACGCAGGAGTGGCTCGCCACCCGGCGGGACACCGAGCAGCCGCCCGGCCACGAGGTCGCCGACTTCGAGGAGTACTGCCACCTGTACTTCGAGGCCTGGTGCGACCCGGCGGTCCGCTGGCTGCTGTCCACCGTGCCGACGTCGATGATCTTCGACGACCACGACGTCCGCGACGACTGGAACACTTCGCAGGCTTGGCGCGAGAAGATGGCCCGGACGTCGTGGTGGCCGGAGCGGATCCGCGGCGCGCTCGTCTCGTACTGGGTCTACCAGCACCTCGGCAACCTCGGCCCGCGCGAGCTCGCCGAAGACGACCTCTACCAGCAGGTCAGCAAGTCGGGCGAGGACAACGCCGAGCTGCTGCGCGAGTTCGCCGACCGCGCCGACCGGGAGGCCGACGGCGCCAAGGGCACCCGGTGGTCCTACCGGCGCGACTTCGGCCCGGTCCGGCTGCTGGTGATCGACTCCCGCGCCGGGCGGATCCTCGAGGGCGGGCAGCGCTCGATGATCGGCGAGGAGGAGTTCGGCTGGATCGAGGAGCAGGCGTCGGGCGAGTTCGACCACCTGCTGATCGGCACGTCGCTGCCGTGGCTGCTGCCCACCGCGCTGTCGGCCGCGCAGTCGGTCAACGAGCGGCTCTGCGCCCGGCCCGGACTGGTGGGGCGGGCCAGCGAGTGGTTCCGGCAGCTGGTGGACCTGGAGCACTGGCCGGCGTTCCGCGCGTCGTTCGAGCGGCTGGCGAAGCTGATCGCCCGGGTCGCGGACGACGGGCCCGCGTCGGTGAGCGTGCTTTCGGGCGACGTCCACCACGCGTACGTCGCGCAGGCGTGGTTCCCGGGCGGCACCGCGGCGCCGGTCCACCAGCTGACCTGCTCGCCGGTGCACAACACCGTGCCGTGGTACATGAACCGGCTGTTCCGGGCGGGCTGGGCGCGGTCACTCACCAGGGTGAGCGAGTGGCTGGCGCGCAAGACCGGGGTTCCGCCCGCGCCGCTGTCGTGGCACTGCGTGTCCGGGCCGCACTTCGGCAACGCGGTCATGGAGCTGGACGTCGACGGCCGGACGGCCACCGCGACGCTGCTGCGCGCCGACCCGGCCGACGACGAGGAGCCGATCCGGCTGGTCTGAGGGTGGGTGCGCCACGGCCAGGCTCGTGCGCCGATTCCGGGTTAGCCTCGGATCATGGCCAAGGAAAACGCCCTCGGGGAGTTCCTCCGGGCCCGCCGCGAACAGGTGGGTCCCGAGGAGCTCGGCCTGCCCGCGGGCGGGTCGCGCCGGGTGGCGGGCCTGCGCCGCGAGGAGGTGGCGCTGCTGGCCGGCGTCAGCACCGACTACTACGTCCGGCTCGAACAAGGCCGGGAGCGGAACCCGTCGGCGCAGGTCGTCGACGCGCTCGCCCGCGGGCTGGCGCTGGACGACGACGCTGTAGCCCACCTGCACCGGCTGGCCCGGCCGGAGCCGGTCCGGCGCCGGCGCGCCCGGCGGCGTGAGCAGGTCAGCCCGAACCTGCTGCGCCTGATGGACGGCTGGCCGGACACGCCCGCGCTCGTGCTCGGCCGGTGTCTGGACGTGCTCGCGCACAACGCGCTGGGCCAGGCGCTGTTCGCCGGGCACGCCCACAGCGGCGACCTGATCCGCCTGGTGTTCCTGGATCCGGACGCGCGCGAGTTCTACCCGGAGTGGGAGCGCGTGGCCGTGAACACGGTCGGCGGCCTGCGGGCGGCGGCCGGGATCGACCCGGACGACCCGCAGCTCATCGACACGGTCGGCGAGCTGTCGGTCAAGAGCGCGGACTTCCGCCGGCTGTGGGCCCGCCACGACATCCGGCAGAAGACCCGCGAAACCAAGCGGTTCCGGCACCGGCTGGTCGGCGAGCTGGAGCTGAGCTACGAGGCGCTGACCGTGAACAGCGCCCCGGGGCAGCAGCTGATCGTCTACCAAGCCGAGCCGGGCAGCCCGTCGGAAGCGGCGCTGAAGCTCCTGGGCAGTCTCGCCGCTTCCTGAACCCACCTTTCCCACATCCCTCCACAATGGATGGAGTACTTCGTCGTGCCCGAAAACCCGGTCTGGTTCATCACCGGCTGCTCCACCGGCCTCGGCCGCGCCCTGGCCGAAGCCGTGCTCGGCCGCGGACTGCGCGCGGTCGTCACCGCCCGCGATCCGGCGCAGGTCGCCGGCCTCGCCGAAGCGCACGGCGACCGCGCGCTCGCCCTGCCGCTCGACGTCACCGACCACGACCAGGTCATCGACGCCGTGAAACGGGCCGAGACGACGTTCGGCCGGATCGACGTCCTGGTCGGCAACGCCGGCTACGGCTACCTCGCCGCGGTCGAAGAAGGCGAGGACGCGGAGATCCGGAAACTGTTCGACACCAACGTCTTCGGCCTCGCCGACGTCACCCGGGCGGTCCTGCCCGGTATGCGGGCGCGGCGCAGCGGCCACATCGTCACCGTGTCGTCGCTCGGCGGCCTGGCCGCCTTCGGCGCCACCGGCTACTACCACGCGACGAAGTTCGCCGTGGAGGGGTTGTCGGAGTCCCTCGCCGCGGAGGTGGCGCCGCTGGGCATCAAGGTGACCATCGTCGAGCCCGCCGCGTTCCGCACCCACTGGTCCGGCCCCTCGATGCGGCAGTCGGCGGTCCGCATCGACGACTACGCCGAGACCGCGGGCGCCCGCCGGGAGGCGACGCTCGCCACCTACGGCCGGCAGCCGGGCGACCCGGCCCGCGCCGCCGAAGCCATCCTCACCGCCGTCGGCAGCGACGAACCGCCGCTGCGCCTGCTCCTCGGCCGGGCCGCCTACGACATCGCCACCGCCCGGCTCGACGCCCTCCGCTCCACGTTCGACACCTGGCGCGAGACCACCCTCGCCGCCGACTTCCCGGAAGGAACCCTGTGAAGACCGTCCTCATCACCGGCGCCAGCAGCGGCATCGGCCGCTCCACCGCACTCCGCCTGGCCGGCGAAGGCCACCACGTCGTGCTCGGCGCCCGGCGCGAAGACCGGCTGACCGCGCTGGCCAAGGAGATCCACGACGCGGGCGGCACCGCCGACGTCCACCGCCTCGACGTCACCGACCGCGCGGACGTCGCCGCCTTCGCCGACGCCGCCGTCGAAGCGCACGGGCGGATCGACGTCTTCGTCGCCAACGCCGGCGTGATGCCGCTGTCGCGGCTGGACTCGCTGCACGTCGACGAATGGGACCGGATGATCGACGTCAACGTCCGCGGCCTGCTGCACGGGATCGCGGCCGTGCTGCCGCACTTCCGGCGCGCAGGCGCCGGGCACTTCGTGACGATCGCCTCCACCGGCGCGCACGAGGTGGTGCCGACGGCCGCGGTCTACTGCGGCACCAAGTACGCGGCCCGGGCGATCACCGAGGGCCTGCGCCTGGAGGCCGGCCCGGGTATCCGCGTGACGACCATCTCCCCCGGCGTCACCGAGTCCGAGCTGGCCGACAGCATCACCGAACCGGGCGCGCAGGAGGCGATGCGCGCCTACCGCGCGGTCACCCTCCCGGCGGACGCGATCGCCGGGGCCGTCGCCTACGCGATCGGGCAGCCGGACGGCGTGGACGTCAACGAGGTCATCGTGCGGCCCACCGCCCAGCGGTGACGCTCAGCGCTCCAGCTCGGCGATGACGCGCGGGATCTCCGCCACCAGCTCCCGGGCCAGCAGGCCGGTGCTGCCGGTGTCGGGGATCAGGCGCTGGCCGGCCACGGCGTGGACGTGCGTCGCCCAGCAGGCCGCCTGGTCGACGGCCGCGCCCCGGGCGAGGAAGCCGCCGGTCAGGCCGGCCAGGACGTCGCCGCTGCCGGACGTCGCCAGGCCGACGTGGCCGCTGCCGTCGCGCCAGACCCGGCCGTCCGGCGCGGCGACCACGCCCATCAGCAGCACCACACCGCCGTAGCGGCCGGCGATCCGGACCGCCGTCTCGAGGTCGTCGACGTCCTTTTCCCCGCAGCCGTCGAGGAAAGCGGCTTCCACCCGGTTCGGCGTCAGCAGGAGCCGGCCGGACAGGGGCTCCGCGAGGGCCGGGTCCCGGCTCAGCGCGCCGAGCGCGAAGGCGTCCAGCACCACCCGCGCGTCCGGGGCGATCGCCGGCACCAGCCGGCGCAGCAGCTCCTCGGTCTCCGCGACGCCGGTCAGACCGGGGCCGATCACGACGGTGCCGGCGCCGGAGAGCACTTCGGTCAGGCTGTCGTCGGCGGCGATCGCCCCGGTCGGGGTCTCCGGCAGGCCGAACACCGACGACTCGGGCACCGAAACGCCGATCGCGCTCGCGTGCCGTTCGGCGACCGCCAGCTGCAGCGTGCCGGCTCCGGCGCGCAGGGCGGCGGTCCCGGACAGCGCCGGCGCGCCCGGCACGGTCCGGGCGCCGCCGAGCACGAGCACGGTGCCCCGGTCCTCCGCGCCGATCCGCCAGTCCCGCAGCAGGGCCGGGCTGATCGGCGCCGGGTCAGGTGAGCTGCTGCGCGGCATCGTCGTCCGCCGTCGGCGGGGTGTCGGTGGCGTGCAGGTGGCCGACCTCCTGGGCCAGCACCATGGTGAACCCGCCGTCGGCGTCGCGTTCCCAGGCCGTCACCGACCCGTTCGGGACCTCGGTGGCGTTCGCCGCGCGCAGCAGATCGGGTTCGGGCAGCCCTTCGAGCAGGTAGCGCAGGGCGAAGACGGTCATCTCGTGCGCGGCCAGCAGAACGCGCTTTCCGGCGTGCTCCACGCTCAGCTCGGTGAGCAGGGACCGCAGCCGCAGCACGACGTCCGCCCAGGACTCCCCGCCCGGCGGCCGGTAGTAGAACTTGCCCAGCCGCCGCTTGCGCCGCAGCTCGTCGGGCCACCGCTCGGCGACGCCGTGCGAGGTCAGCAGGTCCAGCACGCCGAGCTCCCGGTCGCGCAGCCGTTCGTCCGGGATGATCGGCACGCCGTCGGGCGCGGCCAGCCGCGCGGTGTCCCAGGCGCGGCGGTAGGTCGAGGTGACGACGACGTCCGGCGGGTGCTCGGCGAGGAACTTCCCGGCCGCGGAAGCCTGTTCCCGGCCCAGGTCCGTGAGCGGCACGTCGGCGTCGCGCTCGGCGATCTCGATCACGTCCGCGCCGGCCGATTCCGCCTCTTCCCTGGCCACGTTCCCGGTGCTCTGGCCGTGCCGCAGCACACCCACCCAGTCCAAGTCGACGTTCACGACCGGCTGGTTACCCCGCGGGACCCGCCGTCGAAACCCGGGATGGTTAGGACCGCAAACCAGTTGCGGCTAGGGTCGTTCCATGTCGCGAAGTCTCGACGCCCAGAACCGGCTGCAGCAGCTGGAGGCGATCATCGGCGCTCCGGCCGCGCACCTCGGTCTGGCCGAAATGCTCGCCGAGACGCTCGACCGCCTGCGCGAGGTCATGGCGGTCGACACCGCGACCGTGCTGCGGTACCAGCCCAGCGGCCGCCAGCTGGTGGCGTTCGCCGCGGCGGGCATCGAAGAGGAGGTCCACCAAGGCGTGCGGGTGCCGGTGGGCAGCGGGTTCGCCGGCACGGTGGCGCTCCAGCGCGCTCCGGTGATCCTGGACCACGTCGACGAAACCACCGTCGTGAACTCCCTGCTGTGGGAACGCGGCCTGCACTCCATGCTCGGCGTGCCGATGCTGGCGGGCAGCGAGCTCGTCGGGGTGCTGCACGTCGGTTCGGTCGCGCACCGGGAGTTCGGCGAGCCCGAAGTGGCCACCATGCAGCTGCTCGCCGACCGCCTCGCGATGGCGATCCAGGTGGAGGCCCTGGAGGAGAACCGCACCGCCACCATGGCGCTGCAGCGCAGCCTGCTGCCCAGCAGCCTGCCCGACGTGCCGGGCCTGGACTTCGGCGCCCGGTACGTGCCCGGTGCCGAGACCGGGCTCGGCGGGGACTGGTACGACCTGTTCTCCCTGCCGGGTGACCGGCTCGGCGTGGTGATGGGCGACGTCTCCGGCCACGGCCTCGACGCGGCGGTGATCATGGGGCGGCTGCGCAGTGCCCTGCGCGCCTACGCCCTCGACTCCGAAAGCCCCGCCGAGGTGCTCGCCAAGCTCGACCGCAAGGCCAACCACTTCGAACACGGCGCGATGGCCACGGTGGCCTACGGGATCATCGGCCCGGACCGCGAGGCGCTGACGCTGTCGCTCGCCGGGCACCTGCCCCCGGTGCTCGCCGAGCCCGGCGCGCCGGGCCGGCTGGTGGACTCGCCCCCGGATCCCCCGATCGGGCTGACCATCGGCGTGCCGGAGCGCCGGACGACGGTGGTCGAGCTACCGGAAGACGCCGTGCTGGTGTTCTACACCGACGGCCTGGTGGAGCGCCGGGACCGCCCGGTGGACGTCGGCATGACGCAGCTGGCCGAAAGCTTGCGCGCCGGGGATCCCGAACGAGTCTGCGCGCAGGTGATGGCGACGATGATCGGCAACCGGGCGGCCCAGGACGACGTCGCCGTGCTGGCCATCCGGCGCCGCGCCGTCCCGGCCGGGTGAAGCGGCCGGGACGATCGGGTCAGGACCCGGCGAGCGCCGCTTCGCGGGTCGGGAAGAGCGAAAGGCTCTCCTCCAGCCCGGTCAGCTGGATCGGGCGCAGGGTCGCCCGGCCGGACGCGACGATCCGGACCGCGGTGCCGGTGCCGGCGTTGCGGTGGATGGTCAGCAACGCGGTCAGGCCGGGTGACGCGAGGAACTCGACGCGGGTCAGGTCGACCACCAGCACCGGCGGCTGCGCCGCCAGCGCTTCGTCCGCGGCCTGCACGAGTGCGGGCGCGGTGGTCGTGTCCACGTCTCCGGCGACCTCGACGACGACTGCTTCTCCCTGCTCCGTCCGGGCGATCCGGAACTCCCCGAACGGCACAGCGGTGGCCGAGCTTTCGAGGTGGGTGTGCTCGGTCATGGGTTTTTCTCCTCGCCTTCGGCAGCTCCACCGGGGAACCGGCGGGCGTGCGTGATCACGAAGGCTGTCTGCTCAACCACTGTCAATCATGCCTGCCCGGGCCACCGGCCGCCGTGTCAGCACCCCCTCCGCTTTCGGCCGCCTCTCCCAGCAGGCAAGATGGGCGCCATGGGCGAACGGGACGTGACGGGGGACTCACTCGACGACGCCGCCGGGCCCGCGGGATCGGTCGTGCTGGAGCACCGGGACGGCGTGGCGGTGCTGCGCGTCGAAGGCGCCCTCGACCTCGCACTCGCCCCGAAACTGCGCCAATTGGCCGAACGGGCCGCGCGGCTGCGGCCGTCGCTGCTCGTCATCGACCTCACCGAGGTCACGTTCCTGGCCTCGGCGGGCATGGCCGAGCTGGTCCGGGCGCATCGCGGGCCCGCCGCCTCGGCGCCGCTGCGGGTGGTGGCCACCGGCCGGATCACGCTGCGCCCGCTGGAACTGACCCGGCTGATCGACGAGTTCGCCATCTACCCGTCGCTGTCCGAAGCGCTGGCTCCCTGATGACGTCCCGTTCGGAGTTCGACACGGTCCTCGACGCGGTGCGGGCCGCCTTCGTCGGCGGCGAAGGCGTTCCGGCCACCACCGAGGTCCACGCCCTCGGCGCGGCCGAGGTGCGCGCGGTGCTCGGCGAGCACGTCGCGCGGGCGGTGACCGATCCCGAGGCGCTCGCGGACCTGGTGCCGGGCCAGGAGATCACCCACGCGGTCGCCGTCGCGGCCGACGGCGGCGAGCGCGGCGCATTGGTCTATACCACCGAGAACCTCGGCGGGGTGCCCGCGGCCGTCGCCGCCGCGATCGACGCCGCCACCGCCGGCCTGGCCGCCACCGTCCGGCGGCTGCGGGGCGAAGCCGCGGTCCTGGACGCGCTGCACTCCACCGGCCGGGAACTGACCGCGCAGCTCGACATCGACCGGATCGTGCAGGACGCGACGGACGCGGCCACGAAGGCGACCGGAGCCGGCTTCGGCGCGTTCTTCTACAACCTGATCAACGAGTTCGGCGAGTCGTACACGCTGTACACGATCTCCGGGGTGCCGCGGGAGGCGTTCGCCCGGTTCCCCATGCCGCGCAACACCGACGTGTTCGCACCGACCTTCGACGGCGCCGGCACCGTTCGCAGTCCCGACATCACGAAGGATCCGCGGTTCGGCCGGAACGCGCCCCACCACGGGATGCCGGAAGGCCACCTGCCGGTGTGCAGCTACCTCGCCGTGTCGGTGCTCAGCCCGACCTCCGGCGAGGTGCTGGGCGGGTTCTTCTTCGGCCACCCCGAGCCGGACCGGTTCACCGCGCGGCACGAGTACCTGGCCGAGGGCATCGCCGCCTACACGGCCATCGCGCTGGACAACGCCCGCCTCTACGAGCGCGAGCGCACCCTCGCCACCGAGCTGTCCCGCAGCATGCTGCCGGTCGCCCCGCCCACCCCGGGCCTCGACGTGTTCACCCGGTACCTGCCCGCGGCCACCGGGAGCAAGGTCGGCGGCGACTGGTTCGACGTGATCCGGCTGCCGTCCGGGGCCACCGCGTTCGTCATCGGCGACGTCGTCGGCCACGGCGTCACCGCGGCGACGGTGATGGGCCAGGTCCGCACGGCCATCCGCAGCTACGCCCTGCTGGAGCTGCCGCCGTCGGAGGTGCTGCGCAACGTCTCCGAGCTGACCACCGGGTTGTTCGGCGAAAGCTTCGTGACCTGCTTCTACGCGGTCCACCGGCCCACCGACGGGACGCTCGCCTACGCCAACGCCGGCCACCTGCCCGCGATCCTCATCCGCCCGGGCGAGCCGCCCGAGCAGATCGGCGAGGCATTGGCCCAGCCGCTGGGCGTCGGCTCGGTCTTCCCGCAGCGCACCGCCGGCTTCCCGGTCGGCGCGGACCTGGTGCTCTACACCGACGGGCTGGTGGAAAGCCGCACCCGTGACCTCACGCTGGGCGTCGGATGGCTGCTGGCGGGAATCCCGGGCCTGCTGACCGCCGCCGACCTCGAAACGGCGTGGGACAAGCTCGTCGACGAACTGACGCGCGGACGGCACGACGACGACATCGCCGTGATCCACGTGCGCCACCGCGGAGAGGACAGCCCATGACGGACCCCCTCCAACCCGGCGCGCCCGCTCCCCCGGCCTCCTTCCACCGGCGCACGTCCGCCATCGCCGAACGGCTGCCGGAACTGCGGGAAGCGCTGGCCCGGTGGCTGGCCACGCTGCCGCTGGGCCTCGAACGGCGGGAGGACATCGTCCTCGCCGGCTACGAGGCGATGGCCAACTCGGCCGAGCACGCCTACCCCGCCGGCGAGACGGGCCCGGTCGACGTCCGGGCCGAAGCCCTGCCCGGACGGCTGACCGTGACCGTCACCGACTACGGCACCTGGCGCCCGCCGGTCGCCTCGAACGGGCTGCGGGGCCGCGGCCTGCTGCTCATCGACACCCTCGCCGACCACAGCGCGCAGGTGCACCGCGACGACGGCACCACGGTCACCATGACCTGGCTGACCGGCGGCTGATCACCCGGACGCGGCGTCGCGCGTGTCCGGCGAGGCGGCGCCGGGGCGGGTAGGCTCGGTTTGGGCCGCGTGAACCTGGAGTGTGATGAGCGTCGGGGAAGAGGCCGGCCACCGCGCCGTGTTTCCCGGGACCAGCCGGATGGCCGCCCGGATGCGGGACTTCGACTGGACGTCGTCCCCGCTCGGCGCGCCCCGGGACTGGCCGGCCAGCCTGACCACGGCGGTCCGGATCTGCCTCACCTCCCGCTTCCCGATGATCGTCTGGTGGGGGCCGGAGCTGCGGTTCCTCTACAACGACGCGTACCTGCCGCTGCTGGGCACCAAGCACCCGGCGCTGGACAAGCCGGGCGCGGAGGTCTGGGGCGAGATCTGGCACATCATCGGCCCGATGCTCGACAGCGTGATGACCACCGGCGAGGCGACCTGGTCGGAGGACCTGCTGCTGCCGATGAACCGGCACGGCTACTGGGAAGAGACCTACTGGACGTACTCCTACAGCCCGGTCTACGACGACCACGGCGACGTCCGGGCCGTGTTCACCGCGGTCACCGACACGACCGAGCGCGTGATCGGCGCCCGGCGGCTGGCGACGCTGCGCGAACTCGGCGCGCAGGCCGGCGTCGCCCGGACCGTGGGCGAGGCCTGTGAACTGGTCGCCGGCGTGCTGGGCCGGGCCGGCGCGGACGTCCCCTACGCCGCGATCCACCTCCGGGACGGCGACGGCGAACTCGCGCTCGCGGCCGTCACCCCCGGCGGCGAAGGCGCGGGTGACGCGGCCGCCTGGCCGCTGAAGGACGTTCTCGCCGACGGTGTCGCGCGGACCGTGTCCGGCGGGACGATCGGCGAGCTGCCGCCGGGCGGCTGGTCCACCCCGCCCACCGAGGCGGTCGTGCTGCCGCTGCCCGGCGACGCCGGGGACGCGGCCACCGGCGTGCTCGTGCTGGCGGCGAGCTCCGGGCGCGCGCTCGACGAGTCCTACCGGACGTTCCTCGGGCTGGTCGCCCAGCAGACCACGGCGCTGGTCAACGGCGCCATCGCCTACCGGGCCCAGCAGCAGCGTGCCGAGGAGCTGACCGCGCTGGACGCGGCGAAGACGACGTTCTTCGCCAACATCAGCCACGAGTTCCGGACCCCGCTCACGCTGATCCTCGGCCCCGCCGCCGAGCTGCGGGAGGCCCTCGACGGCGCCGGTGACCGGGTGCGCGAAGAGGTCGACGTCATCCAGCGCAACGCCCTGCGGCTGGGGCGGCTGGTGAACAACCTGCTCGACTTCTCCCGGATCGAAGCCGGCCGGATGCAGGCGCGCTTCGAACCGGTGGACCTCGGCACGTTCACCGCGGAGCTGGCGAGCGTCTTCCGCGCCGCCGTCGAGCGGGCCGGGCTGGTGTTCCAGGTCGACTGCCGCGCGTCGGACCAGCCGGTGCACGTCGACCGCGGGATGTGGGAGAAGGTCGTCTTCAACCTGCTGTCCAATGCGGTCAAGTTCACCTTCGACGGCGCGATCCGGGTGACCAGCACGGCCGAAGCCGGGCACGCCGTGGTCGCGGTGTCCGACACCGGGATCGGGATCGACGCTGCCGAGCTGCCGCGGCTGTTCGAGCGGTTCCACCGGATCCCGTCGGCGCGGGCGCGGTCCAACGAGGGCAGCGGGATCGGCCTGGCGCTGGTGCGCGAGCTCGTCGGCATGCACGGCGGCAGCGTCACCGTGGAGAGCACACCGGGCGCCGGGACGACCTTCCGGGTGCGGGTGCCGCTGGGTACCCGGCACCTGCCCGCCGAGCACGTCGTCGCCGGACCCACGGCCGGCGGGCTCACGGTGGACGCGGAGTCCGCGGAACCGTACGTGCAGGAAGCCCTGCGCTGGCTGCCGGACACCGGTGAGGAGGCCCGGCCCGCGCCCGCCGCGGCCGCGAGTGCGCGGGTGCTGGTCGCCGACGACAACGCCGACATGCGCGACTACCTCGTCCGGCTGCTGCGCGACGACTACGCGGTCACCGCGGTGCGCGACGGCGTCGAGGCGTTCGCCGCCGCCTGCGCCGAGCCGCCCGAGCTGATCATCAGCGACGTCATGATGCCGCGGCTGGACGGCCTCGGCCTGCTCGCCGAGCTGCGCGGCGACCCGCGCACCGCCGCCGTGCCGGTGCTGCTGCTCTCGGCGCGGGCCGGGCAGGAAGCCGCCGTCGACGGCCTGGCCGCCGGAGCCGACGACTACCTCGTGAAGCCGTTCTCGGCGCGGGAACTGCTCGCCCGCGTCCGCACGACCGTCCAGCTGGCGAGGCTGCGGACCCAGCACACCCGGTGGCGCGCGGCGATGATCGACTCGCTGCAGGAAGGCTTCTTCGTCTGCGACGCCGAGGGCCGGGTCGTCGAGATCAACGCGGCGTTCACCGAACTGCTCGGCTTCGGCACCGACGGGCTGCCCTACGCCCCGCCGTTCCCGTGGTGGCCGGACTCCGGCGCCGACTCCGCCGCCCACCGCCAGGTCGCCGAGGCGTCCGAGCACGCCTGGGGCCAGCGCACCGGCAGCCTGGTCCTGCCGATGCGGCACCGGGACGGGCACCGGGTCTGGACCGCGATCGCCTACAACCAGCTGCACGACGACGAGGGCCGCCGCCGGGTGGTCGGCACGGTCCGCGACGTCACGGCCGAGCGCTACGCCGTGCAGCGCGAAAGTGCGCTCGCCGCGATGAACCAGCGCCTGACCGGCATCAGCGGGGCACCGGAAGTCCTCCGCACGGCGCTGGCGCTGCTGCGCGAACTGTGGGACGCCCAGCGCGTCCTCGCGGTGACCTGGCCCCAGGACGGCGAGCCGGAGCTCGCGTCCACCGATCCCGCCGACCGGCGCTGGGCGGACCTCACCGCGCCGCTGCGCGAGACACTCGACCACGTCCGCTCGCTCCCGGCGTTGCACGCGACCCCGGCCGACAGCGGCGCGGGCACCACCGTCGACCACCCCGGCGGCCGGCTGACGCTCTGGGTCGAGCCCGCGCCGGACCGCCCGCTCGGCACCGAGGACCGGACGTTGCTGGCGTTGCTGGGCGGGACGCTGGCGCACGCCCTGCGCCGTGCCCACCGCGACGACCGGCAGCGGGAGGTGGCGCTGGCCCTGCAGCGCTCGATCCTCGGCCCCGCTCGGCTGCCCGACGGCTTCGCGGTGCGCTACGAGCCGGCGAACCCGCCCCTGGAGGTCGGTGGCGACTGGTACGACGTCGTCCCGCTGGCCGGCGACCGGATCGGCATCGTCGTCGGCGACTGCGTCGGCCGGGGGCTCGCCGCGGCCGCGGTGATGGGCCAGCTGCGCAGCGCCTGCCGCGCGCTGCTGCTGGAGGCCAGCAGCCCGGCGCACACCCTCGTGGCGCTCGACCGCTTCGCCTGGCGCCTGCCGGGAGCCCTGTGCACCACCGTGTTCTGCGGCGTCCTCGACCCGGCCACCGGCACGCTCACCTACAGCAGCGCCGGGCACCTGCCCGCCACCCTGGTGCACCTCGACGGCCCGGCGGAGCAGCTCGACGCCGGCAGCAGCGTGCCGCTGGCCGTCCGGGTCGCGGAACCGCGTCCGGAGGCCACCGCGGTGGTGCCGATCGGCTCGCTGCTGATGCTCTACACCGACGGCCTGGTGGAGCGGCGCCGCGAGCCGCTCGACGACGGCATGGACCGGGCCACCAAGGTCGCCCACGACACGCGGGAAGTGGAACTCGACGACGTCGCCGCCGCCCTGATGGACCGGCTCCGCCCGGACAGCGGCTACGAAGACGACGTCGCCCTGCTGCTCTACCGCAGATCGGTGCCCGCATTGGACTTCGAATTCGCCGCCCACCCGGACCACCTCGCCTCGACCCGGCACTGGCTGCGGGCGTGGCTGGCCAACGCGGCCCTCGAGCCGGACCTCGCCCAGGACGTGCTGGTCGCGACCGGTGAGGCTTGCGCGAACGCCGTCGAGCACGCCTACGGTGCAGGCACCGGGGCGACCGCGCACCTGGCGGCCCGGCTCACCGGCGCGCACCTGGTCGTCACGGTGACCGACCGGGGGCACTGGAAGCAGCCGCCGCCGGACAACCACGTGCTGCGCGGACGCGGTGTGCCGATGATGGAAGCGCTGGCCGACGCGGTCGCCTTCCGGCACGACGAGTCCGGGACCACCGTCACGCTGGAATGGAGGATCGGTTCGTGACGACGGCACTCACACTGGTCGGCGGCCCGGGTGACGACGGCGACCGGGTCCTGACCGTCACCGGTGAGATCGACATGGGCAACGCCGCGGAGTTCGGCGCGGCGCTGGACCGCGAGCTGGCCGCAGGCCCCGCCGTCACCGTGGACCTCACCGGGGTGACCTACCTCGACAGCGCCGGCATCGCGGTGCTGTTCGACCGGGCGGGCGAGCACGACCTCCGGCTGCTCGCGCCGCGGCTGCTCGACCGGGTGCTGCGCGTGTCCGGGCTCACCCAGGTCACGAAGGTCATGGTCCGCTGAACGGTTGACCTCGGGCACACGGGGTAAGCGGCCCGCAGCGACGGTGCGTCGGGTGGGTTGTGCTGCCGTCCGTCGCGAGGTGGCCCCCGGCGCCCAACCCACGACGTTCAGCAGCGAGCGACGGGCCGGGTGCCACCGCCCTCTTCCCGGATCCGGTGTTGCGGATCGCGCCGCATACGCGAGTAAGGTTCTGCCGTTCCGTTGAAGCAGCAGCGGTCCGGTACGAGCCGCCGCCGTCCGGGACGGGAGATGATCGAGTGACCGGTGAACCGATCCTGCCCGAGGACCTCGACGAACTGACCGCCGCGATGGCGGACCTCACGGGCGCTCTGGAGAGCGAGCCGACCGAAGCGGAGATCCTCGACGCCGTCTGCGCCGAAGCCGTCCGGGCCGTGCCCGGCGCCGACATGGCGAGCATCACCGCGATCCGCGACGGCGAGCCGACGACCGCGGCCGCCACGGACGAGCGGGCCGTCGAGATCGACCGGGCCCAGTACGCGGCGGGCGCCGGCCCCTGCCTGCAGGCCGCGGAAACCGGCGAGATCGTCCGGGTGCCGCTGGCGACGGCCGGGGCGGCGTGGCCCGAGTTCACCGCGCGGGCCCTGGACCTCGGCGTCGGCAGCTACCTCGCCGCGCCGCTGCGCGTGGACGAACACCTGTCCGGGGCGCTCAACCTCTTCGGCTACGGCAACCACGGCTTCGCGGAGACCGACTCGCGGCTGCTGCAGCTCTACACCACGGTCGTCTCGTTCGGGCTGCGCACGACCCGGCGCTACCACCACGCCCGGCAGCGGGCCGTCGAGCTCGAAGCGGCGATGCGATCGCGGGCGGTGATCGAGCAGGCCAAAGGGATCCTGATGGCCGTGCACCGGATCAGCGCCGACGACGCGATGAAGCGGCTGGTCACCGAGTCGCAGCGGACCAACGTGAAACTGCGGGACATCGCGGCCCGGTTCGTCGAAGACCTGTCCTCGGCGCAGTCGCCTTAAGCGGTGCGGCGGGCCGGGAACGGCCAGGTGAGCGTGATGACCGTGCCGCCGTCGGTCGAGCGGAGGTCGAGCCCGTCGACCAGGGCCTGGATCAGGCGCAGCCCGCGGCCGCCGTCCGCGCGCTCTTCCAGGGTCGTCCAGCGGCCCTGGTCGGCGACGGTGACGATCAGCACGTCCTGGTCGATCCGGGCGCGGACGTCGATCAGCCCCGGGCGGCCGTGATAGGCGTGGTCGAGCACGTTGGCCATCGCTTCCCAGCACGCCAGCACGACGTCGTCGGCCTGGCGCCCGACTTCGTCACCCGCCCGCCGCCGCAACCAGGACACCAGGTGCCGGCGCAAGCTCGGCAGCGTCCGTGGCGAAATCGTGCCGCGGTACCGCCATCCGTCCGATCCCAGCTCTTCCACGTTCACCTCCTCGGGGGACATCTGGTTTGCTACCCACGGGTTCGGATTCTCAATCACCGATAACGGCATCCGGGCACCGTTCGGACCTGGTGCGGCCCGGGCGGCCGTGATCGGATGGGCGGATGATTCGGTCGACGTCGTCCGTGGTGTTGTGCGCGGTGCTGGCCGCGACCCTCCTGCCCGCCCCCGCGGCCACCGCGGCACCGGCGCCGGGACCGGGCGCCCTCTCCCACTTCGGCCTGGCCCGCAAGGACTGCCTGGGCACCGCGCGGAACACGGCGAGCAAGGCGTGGTTCACCGTGGCGGGCGGCGTGCTGTCCGACGTCTACGCGCCGGTGATCGACAACACGAACGTCGAAACGCTGCAGTTCGCGGTCACCGACGGGCGCAGCTTCACCGACCTGCAGGCGCGGGACATGACCTACACGGTCCGCACGAGCGCGGGCGGGATGGCCTGCGAGGTGACGTCGACCCCGCGCAGTGGCCGGTACCGGCTGGTCACCGAGTACCTGACCGACCCGGCCCGGACCGGGGTGCTCATCCGCACCCGGCTGGAGCCGCTGAAGGACTCCGGCCGGGACCTCAAGGTCTACGTGCGGTTCGACGCGAGCATCAACGGCAACGGCGGAGGGGGCCCGGCCAACGGCGGCGGCGACACCGCCACCGTCGACGCGGCGACGTCCGCGCTGGTCAGCGCCGACAGCAACACGGTGTCGAGCGCACCGGCCCGCGACTACGGCACCCCGCTGGCCGCCGCCCTGCGCGCCGACCGCCGGTTCCTCAGCACGTCCAGCGGGTTCGCCGGCACCGCCGGCGACGGGCTGGCCCAGCTGGACCGCGAGCACCGGCTCACCGACACGACGTCGTCGGCGGCGGACGGCAACGTCGTCCAGACCGCGCAGCTGGACCTGCAGCCGCGCCGCCCGGCCGTGCTGGCGCTCGGCTTCGGCGCGGACGCCCGGGCCGCGGTCGCCACCGCAGGGGCGAGCCTGCGCACGCCGTTCGAGGCGAGCTACCGCCAGTACGCGCGCGAGTGGCGCGACTACGACAATGGGCTGATCCCGTTGCGGGGCAAGGATTCCGACGCGTACTACCAGTCGGTCAACGTGCTGAAGGCCAGTGAGGACAAGACGTTCCCGGGCGCGGTCGTCGCGTCGCTCGGCAGCCCGTGGGGCCAGGCGGTGCCGGCGGGCGACGCGCCCGGCGGCAAGCCGGTCTACTTCGGCTCCTACCGCGAGATCTTCGCCCGCGACCTCTACGAAAGCTTCTCGGGCCTCCTGGCCGCCGGTGACCGCGAGACGGCACGGGCGAGCGTCCGGTGGCTGTTCACCCGCCAGCAGCAGCCGGACGGCCGCTTCCCGCGCAACTCCATGCTGAACGGCAAGAAGGCACCCGACTCCGGCGGCGACCAGCTCGACGAGAGCGCGTACCCGATCCTGATGGCGCTGCAGGCCGGGCTCGACCGCGACCGGACGCTGTACACCGACCACATCCGCGCGGCCGCGGACTTCGTCGTCGCGCACGGCCCGGCGTTCGGGTCGGAGCGCTGGGAGGAACAGGGCGGCTACTCCCCCTCGACGATCGCCGCGGAGATCGCCGGGCTCGTCGCCGCGGGCGTGATCGCCGAGCGCAACGGCGACCGGGCGCGCGCGGACGTCTACCGGGCCACGGCCGACCACTTCCAGCGCAGCGTCAAGGGCTGGACCGTGACGTCGAACGGGCCGTACGGCGGCCGGTACTTCCTGCGGCTGACCAAGAACGGCGACCCGAACTCCGAGTGGTTCTACAACCTGGGCAACGGCTCGATCGACGCCGACCAGCGCGCGGTCGTCGACGCCGGGTTCCTCGAACTGACCCGCCTCGGCGTGCTGCCCGCGAACGACCCCGACGTCGCCGCGTCGCTCGCCGTCGTGGACCGCGTGATCAAACGGGACACCCCGGCCGGGCCGGGCTGGTACCGCTACGGGACGTCGGCGGCGGGCAGCGAGGACGGCTACGGCGACTGCTACGAGCCGGACCCGACGAACTGCGGCCCGACGGGCGCGCCTTGGCCGTCGACGAACACCGGGTCCGGGCACCTGTGGCCGGTGCTGGCCGGCGAACGCGGCGAGCAGGCGGTCCAGACCGGCGACCGGGCCGGCGCGGCCGCCCTGCTGCGGGCGATGCGGGCCCAGACGAACGGGACGGGCCTGATCCCCGAGCAGATCTGGGAGAACCCGGCGCTGCCCGCGTCCCCGTACGGCACGGACCCGAAAACGGCGTCCATCGGCTTCACCCCGGGGCAGTCCGTCGGCTCGGTGGCGCCGCTGAGCTGGGCGCAGTCGCAGTCGGTGCGCCTGGCCCGGGCCCTGGCCGACGGCCGGCTGCCCGAGCAGCCCGCCGAGGTCCGCGCGCGGTACGCCGCCGCTCCGGCCGCCTTGCCGGTGACGCTCGACGCGCCCGCGTCGGTGTCCACGGCGACCGCGCAGGTCAGCGGGACCGCGCCCGCGGGCAGCCGCGTCGACCTCGCCGTCTCGGCCACCGACGCGGGCACGACCACGGTGCTGTCGACCCGCGCTTCGGCGGCCGGGACGTTCACCGCGACGGTGCCGACGCCGCTCGGCGCGAACGTCGTCACGGCGACCGCGACCGGCGCCGGAACGGGGTACGCGCAGAAGACGATCAGCTCGGACTTCGTCACCGGAACGGTGCTGCTGGACACGACGGACCCGGACGGCGACGACAACGGCCCGGGAACGTACACGTACCCGACGGCGGGCGACTTCCACGCGGGCGCGTTCGACCTGCAGCGGTTCCAGATCATCGATTCGGGCAGCACGCTGGTGTTCCGGGCGCAGGTCCGCGACCTGTCGCCGACGTTCGGCTCCCCGCTGGGCGCCCAGCTCCTGACGATCTACGGCCACGACCCGGCGGCGACGGCCACGTCCACCGCGGCGCCGTTTCCGAGCCGGGCGTACACGATCGCCTCGCAGGACGCGTGGAGCAGGCGTATCGAGGTCCAGGGCTTCGCCGACCCGGCGCTCGTCGACGCTTCGGGCGCTTCGCTGGCCACGCCGTCGGTGCAGGCTTCGCAGGCAACGCGGTACATCACGGTCAGCGTGGCGAAGTCGGCCTTCGGGACACCGGGACCGGGCTGGACGTTCGCGGTGGTGCTGACCGGCCAGGACGGCAACTCGCCGGACCAGGCCCGGCCGTTCACGCCGACGGCGGGCCAGTACACGTTCGGCCTGTGCGCGGCGGGCGGAACGGCCCCGATCTGCGCCGCCAACCCGGCGACCGCGCCGAAGGCGTTCGACGTGCTGACGCCGTCCGGCGTGGACCAGCAGCTCGAGCTGGACCCGACGCGCGGCCCGGTTTCGGTGCGCGGGGTGCCCGTGGGCTGACAAGCTGGCGGCCATGATCGACGAGTTCGCGAAGAACTACCTGCACGGCGACCTGCGCGAGGTGCGAGAGGAGCTGCTCGGGAAACTGGACGGCCTCGGCGAGTACGCCGTCCGCCGTCCCCTGACCGCGACGGGGACCAATCTGCTCGGCCTGGTCAAGCACCTGACGCTGACCGAGGCCCGGTACTTCGGCGACGTCTTCGGCCGGCCGTTCCCCGAGCCGCTGCCCCGGTGGGACGACCTCGCGGCGCGCGGCACGGACATGTGGGCGACGGAGCACGAGTCGCGTGCGGAGATCATCGCCCGCTACCGCCGGGCGTGGGCCCACTCCGACGCGACGATCACCGAGCTGGCCGTCGACGCGCCGGGGCACGTGCCCTGGTGGCCGCGTCCGGACGTCCTGCTCTTCAGCATCCTGGTCCACGTGCTGACCGAGACGAACCGCCACGCCGGCCACGCGGACATCCTGCGTGAGCACCTGGACGGCACGACCGCGTCGGACCGGGACGCGAGCTTCTGGGAGGCCCGGCACGCCGAGGTGGAGCGGGCCGCCCGGGCGGCCGAAGGTCCACAGTAGAGGGCACAAGGGCACCATCGAGGGAACAACGAGGCATACTCCCCGTTAACGCCGGACGACCATCCGGTGTGCGCTAACCTGGCCGATCAAGGCGTCCGGCCGAGTGCGCCGGCGCTTCGAGGAGTCGATCCAGTGCAACCGAACCTGGGGCCAGGCGAAGATTTCCAGCTCCTGCTCGAGCGGCAGGTCCGGGAAATGCAGTCGAAGGCGGCCGCGCTGAACGAAGCGCTCTCGGCGGCCGGGGCGACGGTCCGCACCCGCGACGGCTCGGTCACGGTGACCCTGGCCCCGAACGGCGCCCTGACGAACCTCGAGCTCGGCCAC
Organism: Amycolatopsis sp. NPDC003861; assembly: GCF_053605405.1. NCBI lineage: Bacteria > Bacillati > Actinomycetota > Actinomycetes > Pseudonocardiales > Pseudonocardiaceae > Amycolatopsis > Amycolatopsis sp. NPDC003861. The sequence continues at coordinate 262 of NZ_JBSGJD010000109.1, read as the reverse complement.
CGGGCGTGCGAGCTGGGCCCGGCCCGGCTGACGGCGGCGATTATGGGCGCGGTGCGCGACGCCCAGCGCCAGACCGCCCGCGCCGTCGCGGATTCCTTCGCCACGATCAACGGCGACGGCGAGTCGACCGCGATGGTCCGGTCCTTCCTCCCACCGGACCCGCCGCCGGACGGCGACTTCGCGACGCCGGAGAGCGCCGAGCCCACGCCGCCGCCCCCGGCCGTCCCGCCGTCGCCGCCGTCCGCGCCCCGGCGCCGTCCCG
>NZ_JBSGJD010000108.1:0-29768 GCF_053605405.1 Amycolatopsis sp. NPDC003861 | reverse complement strand
GCGAGGTCCCGCAGCCACGCCGCTTCCGCCGGTTCCAGCGGACCGACGCGCCAGGCGTCGTGCCCGCCCGCGGTGACGCCCGGCAGCAGCCGTCCGGCCGCGACCAGCCGCAACGCCGCCTGCGCCGCCGTCGCCCAGAACCCGCCGGCGTCCAGCAGTTCCGGCAGGCCGTCCGCAATGGACAATGCACGGCCGTCGACCAGCAGGCGGCCCGCCCGTGGTGGTTCGCCCGGTGCGAAGTGGACGTTCAGTTCCCCAGCCTCCCGTACCGTCGCACCGTCAACGGCACGAACACCGCCAGCAGCACCAGCGGCCAGACCACGGCCATCGCCACCGCGTGCGCACTCACCCAGGACGTGCCGGCCGCGCCCGGGTTGCCGAACAGCAGCCGCGCCGCGGTGACCGTGGACGACAACGGGTTCCACTCTGCCACGGTGCCCAGCCAGGCCGGCATCGTCGAGGTCGCCACGAACGCGCCGGAGAGGAACCCGAACGGGAATTCGAGGGTCTGCACCAGCGACACCATCGACGGATCCGACGTCAGCAGGCCCAGGTAGATCCCGGCCCACACCAGCGCCGTCCGCAGCAGGAGCAGCAGGCCCAGCGCCGCGATGGTTTCGCCCAGGCTGCCGTGCGGGCGCCAGCCGACGGCGAACCCGCAGCCGACCAGCACGGCCAGCGCGAGGACGGCGTTGACCAGATCCGCCGCCACTCGCCCGGTGAACACCGCCGAGGGCGCCATCGGCAGCGACCGGAACCGGTCGGTGACGCCCTTGCCGGTGTCGTCCAGCACGGCGATCATCGTCCCCGACAGCCCGAAGGCCATGGTCATCGCGAACATCCCGGGCATCAGGAACTCCTGGTAGGAGCCGCCGCCGGGCACGCTCATCCCGCCGCCGAGCAGGTAGGCGAAGATCAGCACCATCAGGATCGGGAACGCCACCACCCCGGCCAGGCGGGCCGGGCGCCGGGCCAGCTGCGCCAGGTAGCGCCGGGTCAGCGTCCAGCCGTCTTCGATCGCCCACCTCATCGCGCCACCCCCGTCAGCTCCAGGAACACTTCGTCCAGCGTCGGGTGCCGCAGCGCCACGTCGGCGAACGCCAGCTCGGCCGCCGCCAGCTCCCGCACGACGTCGGTCAGCATCGACGGCTCGGCCGGCGCGCTCACCCTCAGCTCGTCGGTGACCGGCTCGGCCCCGGTGACCCGGGCGAGCAGCCCGGCCGCGGCACCGAGGGCGTCCGGATCGGTCAGCACCAGCTCGATCCGGGTCGCCCCGAGCGAGCCCTTCAGCTCCGCCGGGGTGCCTTCGGCGATCACCCGGCCGTGCTCGACGAGGGAAATCCGGTCGGCCAATTGGTCGGCCTCCTCCAGGTACTGGGTCGTGAGCAGCACGGTCGTCCCGTCGGCGACCAGCGACCGGACCGCCCGCCAGACCTCCAGCCGGCTGCGCGGGTCGAGTCCGGTCGTCGGCTCGTCGAGGAACAGCACCCGCGGGGCGGCCAGCAGCGACGCGGCGAGGTCCAGGCGCCGCCGCATCCCGCCCGAGTAGGCCGACACCGGCTTCTCACCGGTGCCGGCGAGACCGAATCGCTCCAGGAGGTCGTCGGCGCGGCGGGTGGCCTCGCGGCGGCCCAGGTGGTGCAGCCGGCCGAACAGGATCAGGTTCTGCCGCCCGGACAGGATTTCGTCGACGGCGGCCTGCTGCCCGACCAGCCCGATCGCCGAACGCACCTTCGCCGGTTCGGTGGCGACGTCGTATCCGGCCACCCGGGCGACGCCGCCGTCGTGACGCAGCAGCGTGGAGAGCACGCGGACCGCGGTGGTCTTGCCCGCGCCGTTGGGTCCCAGCAGGCCGCAGAGGGTGCCGGCCGGGACGGAGAGATCGAACCCCTCGAGGGCGTACGCGTCGCCGTAGCGCTTGCGAAGTCCCTCGGCGTGGATCTGCGGAGTCATCCTGCCCCTTTAACTCTGTACAGTGTACGAAGTAGAGGTTAGCACAACTCTGTACATTGTACGGAAATCAGGTGGGCAGAATGGCCGGCGTGAGCACGCAGGAGAACGGTGACGGCGACCCGCGGCGGGCGATCGAGCTGCTCTGGGGCGTCCCGGCACCCCCGCGCCGCGGCCCGAAACCCAAACTGGCCACCCCCGACGTCGTCCGCGCCGCGGTGGCCCTGGCCGACGCCGACGGCATCGACGCCGTCACCATCCGCCGCGTCGCCGAGCAGCTCGGCGTCTCCCCCATGTCGCTCTACACCTACGTCCCCGGCCGGGCCGAGCTGCTGGACCTGATGATCGACCACGTCCACGGCGAACTGGGCCCCCTCGGCGAGGAACTCGGCTGGCGGGCGGCGCTGACCGCCATCGCCGAAGAGCAGTGGGCGTTGTTCCACCGCCACCCCTGGCTGCTGGAGGTCACCACCAGCCGCTCGGCGCTGGGCCCGCACAGCTTCGCCAAGTACGAGCGGGAGCTGCGCGCGATCGACGGCATCGGCCTCGGCGACGTCGAGATGGACGCCGTGGTCGCCCTCGTCACCGGCCTGGTCCGCACCACCGCGCGCAGCTCCCTCGACAACGCCCGCCTGGTCCGCGCCACCGGGATGACCGACGCCCAGTGGTGGGAGCGCGCCTGGCCGGTGCTGGCCGGCATCCCGGCCGCCGACGCGGCGCACTACCCGATCTCCTCCCGCGTCGGCCAAGCCGCCGGCGAGGCCCACAACGCCGCCGAGAACCCGGCCCACACCTTCCGCTTCGGCCTGGCCCGCGTCCTCGACGGCATCGAAGCGCTCATCTCACAGCGACAGCAGTAGCCGCGCCGGCCGCCAGGTCCCGCCGTCGGGCGCCCGCGGGACGTCCTCGGTCAGCGCCAGGTCCGGGAAGCGCGCGAACAGCGCCGACAACGCCACCTCGGTCTGCACCCGCGAGATCGAGGCACCCAGGCAGAAGTGCGGCCCGTGCGAAAAGCCCAGGTGCGCCGACCCCGAGCGGGTGATGTCGAACCGGTCCGGGTCTTCGAAGACGCGCGGGTCGCGGTCGGCGGCCACCATCGCCGCCGTCACCCGCTCACCCCGGCGGATCAGCTCCCCGCCGATCTCGACGTCCTCGCGCGCGAATCTCGGCGTGGTCAGCAGCTGGGGACTGCAGAAGCGCATCAGCTCCTCGACCGCCCCCGGCCACAACCCGGCGTCGGCACGCAGGAGGGCCAGCTGGTCCGGGTGCCGCAGCAGAGTCTCGACAGCGTTCGCGATGAGGTTCACCGGCGTCTGACCGCCCAGGACCAGGTGCCAGACCAGGGTGACCAGCTCGGTGTCGGTGAGCCGGTCCCCGTCCTCCTCCTGTACCCGGACCAGGTCGCCGATCAGGTCGTCGCCCGGCTCGGCCCGGCTGCGCGCCACGGCTTCCTTCGCGCCTTCGACGATCGCCGGGATCGCCGCGGCGAAGTCCGGTCCCATCCCGCCCGCGACGGCGGCCCCGTACTCCCGCCAGCGCGGCCGATCGGCGCCGGGAATGCCGACCAGCTCGCAGATGACGTCGATCGGCAGCGGCCGCGCGAAGTGCGGCACCAGGTCGACGACACCGTCCTCGGCGTGCCCGGGCAGCTCGTCGAGCAGCCGATCGGTGATCACCGCCAGCCGGGGGCGCAGCTGCGCGGCCCGCTTCGGGGTGAACGCCGGGGCCACCAGCCGCCGCAGCCGCAGGTGCTCCGGGCCGTCCTTTTCCGACATCGTCTCCAGGTACTGCAGGCAGTGCTCGGGAATGCCGGGCGGGCGCAGGAAACTACCGGAGTTCACCTCGAACCGCGGGTCGGTCAGCATCGCGCGCGCTTCGGTGTAGCGGGTCAGGGCCCAGAACGGGCCGAACCCGGGGATGACCAGCTTGGCCACCGCGCCCTGGTCCCGCGCGTGGTCGTAGGCGGTGAACGGGTCGGTGAGCACCTTCGGGTCGGTCAGGTCGATCTCGGGGGTCATCCACCACTCCAGATGTTGCAATCAGATGTTCTAATCATCTCAGTGGTCACGGTATCTTGACTCGCGATCCCACGGCAAGGAGGACGATGGTCAGGCTCAGCAGGGCGGAAACCCAGGAACGCAACCGCGCCAAGGTGCTCACCGCCGCCCGCGACGAGTTCGCCCGCCGCGGCTTCCGCGAGGCGAAGATCGACGTCATCGCCGAACGCGCCGAACTCACCCGCGGCGCCGTCTACTCCAACTTCCCCGGCAAACGCGCCCTCTACTTCGCGGTCCTGGCCGACCTCGCCGAACGCGCCCCCCGCCTCGCCGTCCCGCCCCTGGACCCCACCGCCGCCGACGTCCTGGCCGCGTTCGCCCGCGCCTGGATCGCCCGGCTCCCGCTGGCCACCGACAGCGACAGCGAAGACGCCCGCCTCGCCCGCGACCTGCTGCCCGAAGTCCTCGCCGACGAGCACACCCGCCGGCCGTTCGCGCAGCTCATGCGGGTCGACGCCGTCCTGCTCGGGCTCGCCCTCGAACGCGTCCACCCGGGACGCCGGCTCGTCCGGGTCGCCGAAGCCGCGCTCACCACGCTGCACGGCGCGAGCCAGCTCGCCGCCGCCGCACCCGGCTTCGGCGAACCGTTCCACCTCGTCACCGCCTGCGCCGCCCTGCTCGACCTCGGCCTGGCCGACGACTGGCCCGCCGAACCGCCGATCACCACCCAGGCCCGCCCCGACGGGCAGCCGTGGAACCCGCCGGAAGCCACCGACCTGCTCACCGGCGAAACCTTCCGGCCCGGCGACGGTGTCGTCACCGTCCTGGGCCTGCACCGCGCCGCCGCCTTCGAAGAAGCCGTCCGCACCGGCGCCGACGTCACCGCCGTGCTCGTCACCAGCGACCCCGGTGAACTCGCCCCGCTGGCCCGGCTCGCCGTCGCCGACCTGCGCGCCTGCCTCGACCAGGCGATCACCGCCCCCGCCCGGCCCCGGCTGCGGCTGGTCTGCGACGCCACCGGCGCTCTCGCGGCCGCCGCCGGCGTCACCGCGGTCAGCGACGCCACCGAGACGGCCGTCCGCGTCGAAACCGGCCGGATCGTCGCCCGCGCGGAAGGATTCGGGGCGTGTCACGCGGCGGCTGTCGGTCCCGGGCCCGGCCGTTCGTCGGGAGGGTGAAACCGGCGGGAAGGAGCGGGTGGTGGACGTCGAGACCGCGGTCGCCGAGGCGTTCCGCGAAGAGTGGGGCCAGGTCGTGGCCACCCTCATCCGGGTCACCGGCGACTGGGACCTCGCCGAGGAATGCGCCCAGGAAGCCTTCGCGCTGGCCCTGCGCACGTGGCCCCGCGACGGCATCCCCGCTCGGCCGGGCGCCTGGCTGACCACCGCCGCCCGCAACCGCGCCACCGACCGGCTCCGCCGCGACGCCCTCGGCGCCGCCAAGCTCAGGGAGGCCGGCCGCATGGACGTCCGCGACGAACCCGAACCCGACGACAGCGGCGTCACCGACGACCGGCTGCGGCTCATCTTCACCTGCTGCCACCCCGCGCTGGCCACCGAAGCCCAGGTCGCGCTGGCCCTGCGCACCCTCGCCGGCCTGTCCACCGCCGAGATCGCCCGCGCCTTCCTCGTCCCCGAAGCGACCATGTCCCAGCGGCTGGTGCGGGTGAAGCGCAAGATCCGCCACGCCCGCATCCCCTACCGCGTCCCGCCCGCCCACCTGCTGCCCGAACGCACCACCGCCGTGCTCGGCGTGCTCTACCTGACGTTCAACGAGGGCTACTCCGCCAGCACCGGCCCCGACCTGCTCCGCCCGGACCTCGCCGCCGAAGCGATCCGGCTCGCCCGCGTCCTCGCCGGGCTGATGCCCGACGAACCCGAAGCCCTCGGCCTGCTCGCCCTGATGCTGCTGCAGCACGCCCGCCGCACCACCCGCGTCGACACCGACGGCGTCCTCGTCCCCCTCGAAGAACAGGACCGCAGCCGCTGGGACACCGCCGCGATCGCGGAAGGCACCACGATCCTGGAGACCGCGCTGCGCCGCCGCCGGCCCGGGCCGTACCAGATCCAGGCCGCCATCGCCGCCTGCCACGCCACCGCCGCCCGCGCCGCCGACACCGACTGGCCCCAGATCGCCGGCCTCTACGACCAGCTGCGCAAGCACGTCCCCAGCGCCGTCGTCGACCTCAACCGGGCCATCGCGATCGGCATGGCCGACGGCCCGGAAGCCGGGCTCGCCCTCCTCGACACCCTGCCGCTGGAGGGTTACCACCTGCTGGCCGCCACCCGCGCCGACTTCCTCCGCCGTCTCGGCCGCCCCGCCGAAGCCGCCCGCTGGTACCGGAAAGCCCGCGACCTCGCCGGCACCGAAGCCGAACGGACCTACCTCACGCGAAGAATTTCGGACCTCGTGTCGGTCCCGGCCGACGCCGTTCGTCGGGCTGGTGGAACCCGACCACCGGAGGAAGCCCCATGACCACCCTCGCCGTCCCCGGCGCCACCCTCACCTACGACGTCCACGGCACCGGCCCGGCACTGCTGCTGGTCCCCGGCGGACCCGCCGACGCCCAGGTGTTCACGCACCTGCGGCCGCTGCTGGCCGAAGACCACACCGTCGTCACCTTCGACCCGCGCGGCCTGTCCCGCAGCCCCCTCGACGGCACCCCGGGCCCGGACCCGGTCGGCGACCACGCCGGCGACGTGCACCGGCTGCTCGCCGGGGTCGGCCCCGCCGACGTCCTGGCCAGCAGCGGCGGCGCGATCACCCTGCTCGAACTCGTGCGCCGCCACCCGGCCGACGTCGGCACGGTCGTGCTGCACGAACCGCCCGTCACCCGGTACCTGCCCGCCTCCGCCGGCCCCGACATCCCGGCCCTGTTCCGCGACGAGGGCCTCGCCGCCGCCTTCGCCGCGTTCATGAAGGTCGTGGGCGTCGACCCCGCCCCTCCGCTCGATCCGCGCGCGGAAGGCAACTTCGCCTACTTCTTCGGCCACCTCATGCCCGCGACCGGCACCTACGAGCCCGACCTCGAGGCACTCCGGGCGACACCCGCGCGGCTGGTGGTCGCCGTCGGCGAAGAGTCCACCGCGCTGCCGGTCCACCAGGCCGCCCTCGGGCTGGCCGCCGCCCTCGGCGTCGAAACCGAGGTGTTCCCCGGTGGCCACGGCGGGTTCGACACCCACGCCGAAGCTTTCGCCGCGCGCCTGCGCGAAGTCCTGAAAGGATGCTGACATGCAGTACCTGCTGATGATCTGCGGCGACGAGACCGCCGAAGAACACGCGAACGACGGCTGCGGCGGCTGGAGCGAAGACGTGGAACGCCGTGGCATCGTCCGCGGCGGTGGTGGCCTGCGCCCGCCGACGGAAGCCACCACGATCCGCGTCCGCGACGGCGAAGTCCTGCTCACCGACGGGCCGTTCACCGAAGCCAAGGAACAGATCGGCGGCTTCGTCATCCTCGACTGCGCCGACCTCGACGAAGCCCTCGAACTCGCCGCCCGCCACCCCGCGGCGACCTACGGCAGCATCGAGGTCCGCCCGATGCTCGGACCGGAGGATTTCGCCTGATGCCGGCCGTCGTCGAGCGGCCCGCCCAGCGCTACGTCGCCGAGCGCGCCACCCTCGCCATCCCGGAGTTCCCGCGGATCGCCGACCGGCTGCCATCCCTCATCGGCACCCTCGCCGCCCACGGCGTGGCCCCGGCCGGAGCGCCGTTCTTCCGCTACCGCGTGCTGCACCCGGGGATGCGGTTCACCGTCGAAGCCGGCGTGCCGATCGACGGCGACCACACGCCGGCCGAGCCCGCCTTCCTCGGTGAGCTGCCGGCGGGCCGGTACGTCCTCGACACCTACGTCGGCGCCCCCGACGGCCTCGCCGCCGCCACCGAAGCCGTCCTCGCCTGGGGTGCCGACGAAGGCCTGAGCTGGGACCGCACCGAAGGCCCGGACGGCGAGGAATGGGGCTGCCGCCTGGAAGTCCTGCGCACCAACCCGCTCGAAGTCCCCGACCGCGCGCAGTGGGTCACCGACCTGCTCTTCCGTCTCGAGGACTAGCCGCGCCCGGTGAGCACGGCCCCGACCAGGCAGCCGAACCCCGCCGTGCTCACCAGGGCGCGCAGCACGTTCCAGCGCACCCACGCCGTCTCGAACGCCGCCCGCACCGCCGCGTAGTCGTCGCCGCCGCGGTCGAGGGCGTTGTTCAGCGGGATGTGCACCGCGCCGGTGAGCAGCACCATCCCTGCCAGGCAGCCGAACCCGGCGATCACCCACGGCAGCGACGGCGAACCGAAGTGCAGGAACACCGCCACCCCGGCCAGCAGCGGCGCCCCCAGGAACGTCAGCATGAACACCGGGTTGATGATCGCGATGTTGATCCCGCGCATGCCTTCGACGAACGTCTTGTCGTCCCCGCGCGCCAGCCCCGGCAGCACCGAGCAGGCGTAGGCGTAGAACAACCCCGCGATCAGTCCCGCCGCGACCAGCGCGGCCACCAGCACCACCGTCGCCATCGGTTTCCCCTTCCCCTTCACCGCGTCCAGACCCCGGTCGCGGCGGCCTCCCGCGCGAACTCGGCGAACTCCGTCGCCGGACGGCCCAGCACCCGCGCCACGTCGTGCGTCACCGACTCGTTCCGGCCGTCGAGGACGCGGGCGAACAGCTCGGTCAGCGCGCCGACCTCCTCCTCGGGCACCCCCTGGCTCGCCGCCGCGGCCGCGAACTCCCCGGCCGAAACCGGAACATAGCGGACATCCCGCCCGGAGGCGGCAGCAATCTCCGCGGCCGCGTCGGCGAAGCTCAGCAGCCGCGGCCCGGTCAGCTCGTACCGCCGCCCGGTGTGACCGGGCTCGGTCAGCACCTTGACCGCGACGTCGGCGATGTCGCGGACGTCGACGAACGGCTCCGTCACCGTCCCCGCCGGCAGCACGATCTCCCCGGCCCGGACGGCGTCCAGCAGGAAGTGCTCGCTGAAGTTCTGCGCGAACCAGCTGCACCGCAGGACCGTCCAGCCGGTCCCGGCCTCCCGCACGATCCCTTCGCACGCCTCGGCTTCTTCTTCACCGCGGCCGGACAGCAGCACCAGGTGCCGCACGCCGGCCGCCACCGCGAGCCCGGTGAACGCCCGGAGGTCGTCAGCCGCCTGCGGCACCACCAGATCGGGGTAGTAGGTCAGATACACCGCGTCGACGCCCGTGAGTACCTCCGCCCAGGTCCCGCGGTCGCTCCAGTCGAACGGCGGCGACCCTCGCCGGGACGTGATCCGCACCTTCTCGCCGCGCTCGCGCAGCCGGTCCGCCACCCGGCGCCCGGTCTTGCCGGTGCCGCCCACCACCAGGAAGTTCGTTGTCATGCCGTTCAGTCAAGCGACTCGCAGTGAGACTCTCCATGGTTCAAAGCCTTGATCGCATGTTCCAGCGTCTACAGTCGTGCGCATGGACCCGCTTGCCGCTCTCCTCGACGGCCCTCGCGCCCACGGCGCGTTCCTCCTGCGCTCGGTAGTGACCCCGCCGTGGTCGCTGCGCATCGAAGACCGGGCGCCGCTGACCGTGGTGTCGGTGGTGCGCGGCGAAGCGTGGATCGTGCCCGACGGCGGCGAAGGCGTCCTGCTGGGCGAAGGCGACGTCGCGATCAGCCGCGGCCCGGAGCCGTACCTGGTCGCCGACCACCCGTCGACACCACCGCAGGCGCTGATCCTGCCTGGGCAGGAATGCCGCACCCCCGACGGCGGGCACCTGACCGCCTACGCCGACCTCGGCGTCCGCACCTGGGGCACCGGCGGCCCGGTCGTGCTGCTCACCGGCACCTACGGCATGGAAGGCGAAATCAGCAGAAAGCTCATCGCCGCACTGCCCGCGCTGATCGTCCTGTGCGCCGCCGACTGGCCGACCCCGCTGGTGGGGCTGCTGGCCACCGAGATCGGCCGGGACGTCCCGGGCCAGGAAGCCGTCCTGGACCGGCTGCTGGACCTGCTGCTGATCGCGGCGCTGCGGGCGTGGTTCGACCGGCCGGACACCAGCGCCCCGGCGTGGTACCGGGCGCACGAGGACCCGGTGGTCGGCCAGGCGCTGCGGCTGCTGCAGCACCAGCCGGCCGAACCGTGGACGGTCGCCAAGCTCGCGGCCGACGTCGGCGTGTCCCGCGCCGCGCTGGCCCGCCGTTTCGCCGCCGCGGTGGGCGAGACCCCGATGGCGTACTTGACCGGGTGGCGGCTCGCCCTGGCCGCGGACCTGCTGCGCCAGCACCGGGAGACGACGATCGCCTCGATCGCCCGCCAGGTCGGCTACGGCAGCGCGTTCGCCCTCAGCGCGGCCTTCAAGCGCGAGTTCGGCGTCAGTCCGCAGCACTACCGGCCCCGGACGTCATGACCGCGGATCACCGAAAAGGGCAGGTGTGGGTGGTCCAAGCGAGACAGCCCACAGCCGTGGTTCCGGCCTCGAGATTCCCCTCGTGACGGGCTGATCAGGACTTCAGTTCGCCGCCGAGCCGGTCGAGCCACTCGCCGGTGCCCTGCTCGCGCCACTCCGGCTTCTCGGCGCCGTCCAGGAACGTGTCCTGCTCGGTGAGCACCAGCCGCGTGCCCTCACCTTCGGCGAGCAGCTCCACGGTCGTGGTCGAGACCGTCGCGAGCGCGCCGTCACCGGTGAGCGTGCCGGAGAACACGATCCGCTGCTCGGGCACGATGTCGTGGAAGGTCGCGACGAAGGTCATCGGGCCGCCGGCGGGGGTGCGGGCGTCGATGGTCTCCCGGCCGCCGACGCGGAAGTCCAGCTCGTGCTCCGCCGTGGACGCGAACCAGCGCTTCTTCGCCTCCGGGTCGGCCCAGGCGGCGAACACCCGCTCCGGCGGGACCGGGTAGGTGCGCTCCAGGCTGAACGTGCTGTGCAAGACGGTCATGACGTGCTCCCTTCCGACGTTCCGGGCGGCTCGGCGAGGAAGTCGCCGAGCCGGTCGAGCCTGCTCTCCCACGTGGTGCGCTGCCGCCCCAGCCACTGCTCGCCCGTGCGCAGCACCGCCGGTTCGATCCGGCAGGTGCGGACGCGGCCGACCTTCTCCGACCGCACGATCCCGGCAGTCTCCAGCACCTGCAGGTGCTGCACGACGGCGGCGAGCGACATGGTCAGCGGCTCGGCGAGCTCGCTGACCGACGCCGGGCCGCGCACGAGCCGCTCCACCAGCGCCCGCCGGGTCCGATCACCCAGGGCGCGGAACACCAGGTCCAGCGACTCTTCATGGTTAAGCACCTACTTAAGTTAATGCTGCGACGCCTGACGGTCAAGTAACCGCTTAAGTGTTGCGGGCAGCTCGGGCGTGGCACGCAAGGCGGTGAGCACATCGGCCAGCTCGCGCTCGGCCGCTTCGGCCCGGCTGGACGTGGCCCGCAGGTCGGCGCCGAGGTTCGTGGTGGTTTCGTGCATCGACCGGACGGTCTGTTCGTGCCCCGCCTGCAGCTCGGCGAGCCGCTGGTCGAACCCGGCCCGGGCCGCTTCGTGCGCCGCCATCGCCGTGGCGTGCTCATCGCGGGCGGCGGCGAGCGCTGCGGTCACCTTCGCGTGGTCGTCACGGGCGGAATCCAGCGCCGCGGCCACCTTGGCGTGGTCCTCGCGGGCCGCGTCGAGCCGTTCCTGGACGGCATCGGCCCGCGCGACGGCGGCCTGCCCGCGCCCGCGTTCCTCCTCCAGCGCCGCCCGGACAGCGGCCAGCTCGGCGGTCAGCGTCGCGATCACCGCGGCTCGTTCGCCGGCGAGGGCGGCGGAGGCGTCGGCCCGATCGGCGACCCGCGCGAGCTCGTCGCGCACCGCGGCCAGCTGACCTTCGGCCCGCTGCTGCTCCTGGACCGCAGCCCGCCGGGTGGCACGCTCCTCATCGCGCTCCCTCAGCGCGGCCGCCTTGTCCCGCTCCGCCGCGGCGGCCTCGGCGACCGCGGTCTCGGCGATGTCCCGGGCCTGGGCGGCTTCGGCGTCCGCGCGGCCACGCTGCAGCCGGTGGTCGTCGGCCTCGGCCAGGGCCGCGTCGCGTTCGGCCAGCGCGGTGGCGGTCGTCGCCTCGAGCTGGTGGCGCAGTGTCGTGAGGGTCTCGACCAGCCCGCGGGCCGGTTCGAGGACGCGGTCGACCTGACCGGCGAGCGCGGTGACGGCGGTGTCGTCCAGCTCGGTGTCGCTCTCCCGCAGCGACTCCGCGTCCGCGAGCACGGCCTCGGCGTCCCGGCAGCTGAGGTTGCGCCGGCCCCAGGTTTTCCCGTCCTGGCAGAACCGCGCCCGGCTTCCCCGCCCCACCGCCGGCGGCAGCGGCGCTCCACACCTCCGGTACTCGCACACCCGCACCTGACCAGCGTCTTCTGTCATGATCAGGACTCTACCAAAGCTTCTAATCAGAACTAGATTTACCTGTTCAAAATTAAAAGATAAGCGCAACAGCTCTGAGTTTGGATAAGGTCACATATCCAAACCCAGAACCAGGCAGATGAGCGAGAGACTGACAAGGGTCGGATCGGGGGCTCGAAAAACTAGGACCCCTCGAAATGTCAACCCAGGGTTGACGCGCGCTTCCGTTCCAGCAGAGTTCGTTCCGCGGTGTTGCCGGTGAGCTCGATGGCCGTCGTGTAGGCCGCGGCGGCCTCCTCCGGGCGATCCACCCGCGCGAGCAGATCCGCCCGGATCGCGTGGAAGAGCGGGAACCGCGGCAGATCGAGCTGCTCGACCAGCTTCAGCGCCACGAACGGACCGTCGAGCTCGGCGACCGCCACCGCCCGGTTCAACGCCACCACCGGCGTCGGCGTGTGGGCCAGCAGCTGGTCGTACAGCGCCTTGACCTGGGACCAGTCCGTGGGCGCGTCGCTGTGCACGGCCTGGATCGCCGCCTGAATCTGGTAGGGGCCCGGCTGGTTGCGGCGCAGGCAGCAGCGGACGATCTCCTGGCCTTCGGCGATCAGGCCGGCGTCCCAGCGCGACCGGTCCTGGTCGGCCAGCAGCACGACGGCGCCGGACGCGGTCGTGCGCGTCTCGCGGCGGGCGTCGATCAGCAGCATCGTCGCGAGCAGGCCCTGCACCTCGGGCTCGTCGGGCATCAGCCCGGCCAGGACGCGGGTCAGCCGGATCGCCTCCCGGCACAGCTCGGCGCGGATCAGCTCCTCCCCCGCGCTGGCCGCGTACCCCTCGTTGAAGATCAGGTACAGCACAGCGAGCACCGCGGCCAGCCGCGCGGGCAGGTCGGCGTCGCGCGGGACGCGGTACGGGATGCCCGCGTCGCGGATCTTGTTCTTCGCCCGGACGATCCGCTGGGCCATCGCGGGCTCGGCGACCAGGAACGCGGCCGCGATCTGGGCCGTGGTCAGGCCGCCGAGCAGCCGCAATGTCAACGCGACCTGCGCGGGCCGGGCCAGCGCCGGGTGGCAGCAGGTGAAGATCAGCCGGAGCCGTTCGTCGGGCACGGCGCCCTCCTCCACGGGCTCGGTTTCCGCGTGCAGCAGAGCCGCCTGGGCGTGCTTGTCCGCCCGGGCGGCCTCCCGCCGCAGCCGGTCGATGGCGCGGTTGCGGGCGGTGGTGATGATCCAGCCCGCCGGGCTCGGCGGGAGCCCGGCCGAAGGCCACCGCCGGACCGCCTCGGCGAACGCGTCCTGCACGGCCTCTTCGGCGACGTCGATGTCCCCGAAGACCCGCACGAGCACCGACACGGCCCGGCCGTACTCCGCGGCGAAGACCTTCTCGACGCTCATCCCTGGAACGGCCGCACCTCGACCGGCAGCGGGGCGACGGCGTCGGCGAGCCGGCCACCCCAGGTGAGCGCGGCGTCGAGGTCGGGCGCGGTGATGATGGTGAACCCGCCGAGGTGTTCCTTGCCTTCGGTGTAGGGGCCGTCGGTGACGAGGGTGTCGCCGTCGCCGGCCCGCAGCACGGTGGCGGTCGAGGGCGGGTGCAGCCCGCCGGCGAACACCCAGGCCCCGGCCGCCTTGAGATCGGCGTTGAGCGCGTCGAGCTTGCGCACGATCCCGTCCAGGACCTCCGGCGGCGGGGTCGGGCCGTCAGGCTGGTAGATGCTGAGCAGGTACTGCTTCATGTCGTCCTCCTCGGTGTCTCACCGCTGATACGAACGGCACCCGCGTGGATCGACACGGGAACCTACCGGGATCCCGTAACCTCGGCGCGTGCCCGAGCTGGAACCGGTGACCGACGCCGCGCTGAGCGCCCGCGAGCGGCTGGCGCTGCTGGACGAGGCCGCCGCCCGGCACGTCGACGAGCAGCGGCCGCCCAACACGCTCAAGGCCTACGCCCAGGACTGGCAGGTGTGGCAGGACTACACCGCCGAAACCGGGATCCCGCCGCTGTCGGCGACGATCGGCGCACTGACCGGATTCGTCGTGTGGCTGGAACGCGGCCGCACGCTGCGGCCGGGCGAACGGGCCGTGCCCGACGTCCCCGAACGGGCGGCCCCGGCGGCGCCGTCGACCATCGAGCGACGTCTCACCGGTGCGCTCGCCGGGCTGCGCCACCACAAGGTGATCGTCGATCCCGAAGCCAGCCGCGCCGCGTGGCGGGCACTGAAGGGCTACCGGCAGCGGCTCGCGCGCGAGGGCGTTCAGCGCGGCCGCGGCAAGGCCACCATGGTCACCCTCGCCGACCTGCGGGCGATGTCACGAGCGTGCCCGGACACCCTCGCCGGCGCGCGCGACCGGGCGATGCTCCTGATCGGCTTCCCCATCGCCGCCCGCTGCTCCGACCTGGCGAACCTGCTGGTCACCGACGTGCAGCCGGTCGACGACCGGGGGCTCGCGGTGACGGTCCGGCACGGCAAGAGCACCGGCGAAATGGTCGTCCCGCGGCGGGAAAGCCCCGACACCGACCCGGTGCGGGCGTGGCACACGTGGCGGTCGGGTGCGGGGCTCGCCGAGGGGCCGGCGTTCCGCCGGGTGGATCGGCACGGCAACGTCGGTGAACCCGCGCTGACCACGACCGGCGTCAACCAGATCCTCACCCGCGCGGGCGTCCGCGCGGGGCTGCCGTACCCGGTCACCGGCCACTCGCTGCGGTCCGGGTTCGCCACCGAGGCCCGCCGAGCCGGGGCCGACGACCTCGCGATCGCCGACCAGGGCCGCTGGGTGCGCGGCAGCCGGGCGCTCTACGAGTACATCCGCCGCGTCGACCAGTGGAACGACAACGCGGCGGGCGCGCTCGACCTCTGAGTTCACGGCGCCGATCGGGTCGCGCCGACGACTTCGCCGTCCCAGCGGGCGAGCCAGCTGCCGCAGACGCAGCGCACGTAGTCGAGCCGAGGGGTGACGGGCTGCGCCGCGGCCGCCGGGAGTTCGGCGAGCGGCCAGCCGCAGCGGGGGCAACGATTCCGGTCCATGTCCCCGATCGTGGTGTAATGGCTTTGTGCACTTCAACCCTTACGGCGGTCCGGCCGCGCTGGTGGCCGCCGACCTGGTCAACGCCGGTTCCGCGAGCGAGCTGCTCGACGGGATGGTCCGCAACGGCATGGCGATCAAGGCCCTGACCGACGGCGAAGCGACCCTGATCGGCGCGTGGGCCACCCGGCTGCGCCCGGTGTTCGCCGCCGACGTCACCGCCCGCCCGGACCTGGTCAACGAGCTGCTGGCCGAAGCGGCGTGCCGCCCGTACATCACCACCCACGACGGCAAGCCGCCCCACCTGCACTACTCGGCGGAGGACGCCGGGCCGGTCGGCCGCGTCCGCGCGTACACCGCGGGCGGGCTGGCCCACCTGGTGTGCGAAGCCCCGGATCGCCTGGGCATCTGCAGCCGCGAAGGCTGCGAAACGGCGTATGTGGACACCTCGCGCAACGGCCGCCGGCGGTTCTGCTCGACGCGGTGTGCGACGCGGGTGCACGTCGCCGAGCACCGGGCCCGGCAGGTCAGCGCCTAGGGGGCCAGGAGCCCGGCCGTGACCGCGGCTTCGACGCAGGCGACGGCCTGGTCACGCTCGGCGGGGCTGGCCTTGGCGTCGGCGTAGGGGCGTGCTTCGAGGCGGCCGTCGGGCAGATCGGCGACCGCCGGCGTCAGGTCCTTCCGCACGCGGGCCACAACGCCGCATCCAACGTGCGGGTGGCTGCCGCGCGGGCCTCGTCACCGATCCGGGTCTCCGCACGCCGTGCACCGCCTGCCATCGCGGGAGCACCGCGATCCGGACATGCCGGTCAGCGGCTAGTTCCTTCGGCGTACGGCTTTCTCGCCCGCCACGCGAAAACCGTCGGCGTCGGCGCGCCGCCTTCGGCGAACCGCTCGAACACCAATCCCGCCTCCAGGACCGCGCCCAGCAGCGCGGGCAGCGGCCGGTGGGTGGCGCCGACCTTGTCCCGCAGGCCCTGGTCGCTCCACGACTCCATGGTCCAGCCGGGCTCCCGGTAGCCGGGCCGGATGACGACCGCGCGGGCGTCGGTGCGGTCGGCGAACCCGCCGCAGAAGCACGGGTGCACGCCGACGTGCACGAACACCCCGCCCGGCGCCAGGACCCGGGCCGCTTCCCGCAGCACCGCGGGATATCCGGGCATGTCGGTGTGGACCATGATCGCCACGACGGCGGGCAGCGCACCGGTCGCGATCGGCAGCGCCGTGGCATCGCCTCGCACGACCGGCAACCGCGCCCCGGCGTGCCGCAGCATCCCCGCGGAGACGTCGACGCCGAGCGGAGTGCGGCCCAGCTGCCGGATCCGCCCGGCGTGGGCGCCGGTGCCGCAGCCCAGCTCGAGGCACGCTCCGGCGCCCGGTCCGAGGAGGTCCCGCAGCACCGGCCCGAACTCCAGCGGATCCTCCCGCCAGCCGGGGACGAGCGTGGTTTCGTACCAGTCGGCGATGGCGTCGTAGGAGGTCACCTCCCCGTCGTACCGGCGGGGCGCCGGGTGGTCCACGGATTTCGCGCGGAGCGGTCTACAGCAGCCCTTGCAGCCGGGCCACCGCCTCCTCGCGGTGCTGCCGCCGGTACATCGCCAGCGCCCGCGACCAGGTGTCCCGCGCCGCGTTCCGGTCTCCGAGCGCGTCGTGGGCGCGACCCTGCCGTTCGAGGGTGTCGGCGGCGAAGTACTCGCCGCCGCAGGCCAGGTACGCGGTCACGGCCTGGCGGTAGTAGCCGACGGCGGCCTGGTGCTCGCCGGTGTGGTCGGCGATGAAGCCGAGGCTGTCCAGCACGTCCGGCTCCAGCGTCGGGTGGCCGAGCCGGCGGATCAGCCGCAGCGAAGCGGCGCAGTGCTCCTGCGCGGGCTCGTACTGCCCGAGCCGGGCGTGGTACCAGCCGACCGAGTTCAGCGCGACGGCCTTGGCGTGCGGGAGGTCCAGCCGGTCGTGCAGCCGCAGCGCCGTGGTCGCGTGCTCCAGCGCGGCGGCGGGCGCGTCCTGCTGGCCGTAGGCCTGCGCGAGGATGACGTGCGTGCGGGCCTGCGCGGCCAGGTCACCGGACTGCTCGGCCAGGCGCAACGCTTCGGTCAGGTGCGCGCCGGCCTCCCGGTGGTCGCCGGCGTGCGCGGCGGCGTGGCCGAGGTTCGCGTGGACGGTCATCCGCACGTGGCACGGCTCTTCCGGGGCCACCGAAGCGAGCGCCGCCCGCCACGACTCGAGCCGGTCCCGCACCCGGCCCTGGCGTCGCTGGGCCACGTCGAGGCTCCAGGCGAACCGCCACAGCACATCGCGCCAGCCGCGCTCGGCCACGAGCCGGAACGCGGCCTGCAGGTTGGGCATCTCGGCGCCGAACCACTCGACCGCTTCGGCCTGGCCGGTGAAGCGCCGGGGCTCGCACCCGGGGCGCGGCGGGTCCAGCGGTGGCACCGGGTACAACGGCTCGGCCAGCGCGCCGGCCGCGGCCGCGGTGTGGAGGGAGAACTCGACGAGCCGGCCCAGCGCGTCGTCCTGTTCCGCGTCCGTGAGGTCCCGCCGGCTGCACCGGATAGCGAAGAGCCGGATCAGGTCGTGCAGACGCCAGCGGCCGGGGGCGTGCTGGTCGACCAGGTGCAGCTCCGCCAAGGCACGCAACACCCGCTGGGCTTCGGCGACGGTGAGCCGGGCCAGCGCAGCGGCGGCGGGCACCCCGATGTCGGGCCCGGGCGCGAGCCCCAGCAGAGCGAACAACCGCGCGTGGGTGGCGGGCAGCGTCTCGTAGGTCGACCGCAGCACCGCCGGCAGGCTCGTGGCGACGCCGTCGTCGAGGGCGTCCAGCCGGCTGTCGGTCTCCCGCAACTCCGCCGCCAGAGCGGCGAGCGCCAGCTTGGGCGTGACGGCCGCGCGGCCGGCCACGATCCCCAGCGCCAGCGGGTATCCCGAGCAGTACGCCAGCAGCTCGTCCACCGCTTCGGGCTCGGCGGCCAGCCGCGCCGGCCCGAGCCGGGCGGCCAGCAGCCGGCGCGCCTCCCGCGGGGGCAGCACGTCCAGCGGGAGCGGCCGGGCGCCGTGCCGGACCACCAGGTCGGTCAGCGAACGCCGGGACGTCAGCACGACCACGCACGCGGACCCGGCCGGCAGCAGCGGCACGACCTGCGCCGAGTCGGCGGCGTTGTCCAGCACCACCAGCATCTTCCGGCCGGCCAGCACGCTGCGGTACAGGCCGGCCATGCCCTGGGTCGTCGCCGGGATGGCCGTCCCCGCGATGCCGAGCGCCTCCAGGAAGCCCCGCAGCGCGGCCGCCGGCTCCAGCGGCGGCATCGACGGGCTGAAACCGCACAGGTCGACGAACAGCTGCCCGTCGGGGAAGCGGCCGGCGTTGCGGCGGGCCCAGTCCAGCGCCAGCCACGTCTTGCCGATGCCGCCCGCCCCGGCGATCGACGA
Source organism: Amycolatopsis sp. NPDC003861 (assembly GCF_053605405.1). NCBI lineage: Bacteria > Bacillati > Actinomycetota > Actinomycetes > Pseudonocardiales > Pseudonocardiaceae > Amycolatopsis > Amycolatopsis sp. NPDC003861. The sequence goes on along the minus strand of NZ_JBSGJD010000108.1, from coordinate 11,061 downwards.
CAGCACCACGACACCACCGGGGGCGTCCGCGACCGCCGCGTCGAGCGCCGCCAGCTCGGCGTCCCGGCCGACGAACGCCGCGGGCGAAGCCGGAACTTGCCGCGGCGACGGCAGGTTCCGGGTGTCCCGCCGGGGGGCCGCCAGCGCCGGATCGGCGTTGAGGATGCGCGCGTGCAGTTCCTGGGTGCGCGGCGCGGGATCGGTGCCGAGCTGTTCGGCGAGCCGCTCGCGCAGGGACCGGTAGTGCCCCAGCGCGTCGGCGACCCGGCCGGCGCGGTAGAGCGCCAGCATGTACTGGGCGGAAACCCGTTCGTCCCAGGGGTGATCCGCCGTCCGGGCGGCCAGTTCCGTGACCAGGCCCTGGTCCCGGCCGGTGCGCAGCCGGAGGTCGGTGTGATCGCACACGGCGTCGAACAGCTCCCGCTCGAGCTGCCGGCGCTGCCGGGTGGCCCAGTCGCCGTCCAGCCCGCCGAGGGGATCGCCGCGCCACAAGGCGATCGCCTGGTCGAACAAGTCCGCCGCGGAGTCGTCGTCGGCGGCCCGGGCCCGCGCGCAGAGGGCGCGGAAGCGGTGGAGGTCGATCGCCGTCTCCGGGATCGCCAGCAGGTAGCCGCCGGACCTCCCCACCACCTCGGCGGGCAGCAGGTGGCGCAGTCGGGACACGTAGCTCGCCAGCGTCGCCTTGGCCCGCGGCGGCGGATCCGCGCCCCACACGCATTCGGCCAGCCGAGCGACCGGCACCACGCGGTTCGGCTCCATCGCCAGCGCCGCCAGCACACACCGTTGCTTGGCCGGCCCGGCCGCCACCGGCCGCCCGGCCACGCAGGTCGTCACATCGTCCAGAAGCACGACTTCGACACTCATGGCGCTCCCCTCGCCAAGACCAGGCATAGCCGAGGTCGAGAGCGCATCGCACGCGAACCGGACGAAGTCCACACGAACGGCCGACAACGCACCCGGAGCAGGCGATTGCAAAACCACGCAACCCCCGTGCAATGCGCCGACACCATGCTTCTGCACCGAGGGGGGAACTCATGAAGCGAACACCGATCATCACGGTTTTCGTCACGCTGGGCGCTGTCGCCGCCGGCTGTGCGGCCCCACCGGCCACGCCGCCGGCGGCCGCGGTGCCCGACAGCCGGGTGCTCGACGAGGCCGAGCAAGTGGTGCTGCGCGATTGCATGGCGAAAGCCGGCTTCGAATACCGGATCACGCCGCCGCCGTCCGTGCCCGATCAGCGGGAGTTCCCGTACGTCGTCGACGACGTCGAGTGGGCTCGCAAGCACGGCTACGGCTCCGACATCGAGCAGCAGCTGGACGCCCTGCGTGCCGATGATCCCAACCAGCGCTACTTCCGGAGCCTGCCGGCGGAGCGCCGTCCGGCGGCCGCGGCCGCCGCGAACGGCCCGAAACCGCTCGGCCTCACCGCCAAGGACCCCGACGGCGGCACCGTGACCCGCAGCGACCAAGGCTGCCGCACCGAGGTCTTCCGGGAGCTGTACGGCGACCCGCAGACGTGGTTCCAGGCCAGCACCACCGTCGCCGGCCTGAAACCCCTCCGGGTGCGGCGTGTCATGGCCGACCCGAAGTTCACCGGCGCGCTCGGCCCGTGGTCGGCGTGCATGCGCTCGGCCGGCTTCGCCTACTCGAGCCCCGCCGACCTGCGCGCCCACCGGCCCGAGCAGCCGGCGTTCGCCGACGAGCAACGCATGGCGGTCACCGAAGCGACCTGCGCCGGGCAGAGCGGGCTCGCCGCCACCGCCAAGGAGCTGGACGCGCACTACGAAGCCGAACTGAACCAGCAGTACCAGGCCGCGCTCGACACCCGGCACCGGCTGCAGGAGGCCGCGCTGCCGCACGCGCGGCAGCTGCTCCGCCAGGACCGCCCGGGCTCGTAGGCCCGGGGGAAACGCACCACCGAGAGGGAGGACCACCATGCACAAGTCCCGGATCGCCGCGGGGGCGGTCACGATCGCCGCCACGGCACTGGTCGCCGGAGCGGTCACCGCCGAGGCGGCCACCGCGCCGCCCGCGGCACCGGCCACCGCCCAGGCCGACGGGTACTTCTACACGTACAACGGCCCGTACTTCACCGAGTTCTGCAACGGCTGGCGCACGGGCTCCACGAACTGGGGAGGCTGCGCCAACGAGGACGAGTCGCTGTGGAACAACGGCTACCCCGGCCGTCTCGACGACGTCCTCGTCTTCTACGCCCCGGGCCCGAGCGGCGCGTGGCGTGGGGTCTGCAACGGCGACGCGCTGCCCGACATCAGCGGGCTGACCTTCGACTGGAGCGGGGGCGAGGACGGCCACGGCGAGTCGATCTGGCACAACATCGCCGCGCACAAGTGGGCGACCCTGGGGGGCGTCTGCGCTTGAGCCGGCCGTGGTGCGTGCTGTCGCAGGCGGCACGCACCACCCCGTCCGGCGCTGCCTACACTGGACACATGAGCAAGCGCTTAGTGACTCTGGGGGACTCGTTCACCGAAGGCGTCGGCGACGACGATCCCGCCGCCCCGAACGGCGTGCGCGGCTGGGCCGATCGCGTCGCCGAACAGCTCGCCGCGCGGGAACGGGACTTCCGGTACGCCAACCTCGCCATCCGGGGCAAGCTGATGCCGCAGATCCTCGGCGAGCAGCTCGAGCCCGCGCTCGCCATGGCACCCGACCTCGTCACCCTCTACGGCGGGGGCAACGACCTGATGCGGCCCAGGGTCGACATCGACGCGCTGATGGTCGGCTACGAAGCCGCGGTCGCGAAGATCCGGGCGACCGGGGCCCGGCTCGTCCTGTTCACCGGGGTCGACGGCGTCGAGGACCCGCTCTTCCGCACGATCCGCGGCCGGGTGGCCATCTACAACGAACTCGTGCGCGGCATCGCGGCCCGCCACGACGCGCTGCTGGTGGACCTGTGGTCGATGCGGCAGCTCTGCGACCGCCGGTTCTGGGCACCGGACCGCCTGCACCTCAACGCGCTCGGGCACACCGAGGTCGCCATCGAGGTGCTGCGGGTCCTCGGCGTGGAACACCCGCTGGTCAACTCGGCCCCGGCGCCGCGCGTGGTGCTGAGCCCGGCGGCGCGCCGGAGCCAAAACCTGCAGTGGGCGCGGGAACACGCGCTGCCGTGGGTGCGGCGGCGGGTGAAGGGCGAATCGTCCGGGGACACGCTCACCGCGAAGCGCCCGACGCTGGCGCCGGTCGGCTCAGCGCCGGTCCCCCGCTGACGGGCGGAGGCCGTCGAAGAGGATCGCCACGGCCCGGTCACGCACGGGTGCGTCCGGGCCGGCGTACTCGGCGGCCCGCGCGACCCCGATGATCACCGGGATCAGCTCGCCGACGACGAGGTCGGCCCGGACCGCGCCCGCCGCTTGCGCCCGCGACAACAGCACGCCCAGTGCCGACAGCAGGCGTGCGCCGGCGTCGGACTTCGCCACGGGCACCGTGACCCCGGCCGCGGTCAGCGCTTCGAAGTAGGCGTTCTTCGCACTCGACATCTCGACCCAGCTGCCCAGGAACGTGAAGAACGCGCCGCCCGGGTCGGTGGACTCCGCGGCCACGGCCGTCTCGGCCTCGTCGACGAACCGGCTCAGCCGCGCGAAGAGCACCGCTTCGAGCAGCGCCTCCTTCGTCGGGAAGTGCCGGAACACCGTGCCGATGCCGACACCGGCGACGCGGGCGACCTCCTCGGTGGGTGCCCCGGTGCCCTTGGCGGCGAACACGCTCTCGGCCGCCTCCAGCACGCGCGCCCGGTTGCGCCGGGCGTCGGCGCGCAGGGGTTTCGGCTCGGCGGGCTCAGCGGCGGGGGTCACCTTCCGATCCTAACGGCGCCGGATCGGGCAGCGAGTCCAGCAGCCGGGCCAGGGCCCGCGGGACGTGGGAGCGCCAGCCGCCACCCATGATCCGGCGGGAGACGCGCTGGAACTCGTCGTCCGGGTCGAACCCTTCGTGGCTGAGGAACAGCCGGGTGCCGGTGCCCTCCGGCTCCAGCCGCCAGGTCACCGTCCACTGCGGACCCCAGCGGATGCTGAGCTTGCGTTCGGGTTCGACCTCCAGGACTTCGCACGCGACCGGTCCGCCGGCGAACCCGGCCGCGGGCACCGGCTCGGCCAGCAGCTCGAATCGGTGCCCCACCACGGGTTTGATGTCGTTGGGCATGTTGAGCCAGCGTTCGAGAAGGGCCGGCTCGGTCAGGGCGCGCCACACCTTGCGGGCCGGGTGGGCGAGGAACTGGTCGACGTGGATCGCGGCCGGGTCGTCGTCGGTCACAGGTCTTCCTCTTCGTCCAGTAGGTCGCGCAGGGTGGCGAGCTTGGTGCGCCAGAAGCGCTCGTACGGGGTGAGCCAGTCCGCGACTTCCTCGAGCGGCGCCGCGTCGAGGCGGTAGACGCGGTTGCGGCCTTGGCGTTGTTCGGTGACCAGACCCGCCTCGCGCAGCACCCGCAGGTGCTCCGAGAGGCTGGGCCGGGCCATCTCGAACCGTTCGGCGATGGCGCCGGCGGGCATCGGGCCGTCGAGCAGCAGCCGCAGCACTTCGCGCCGCGCCGGGCTGGCCAGCGCGGCGAAGACGTCGTCGTTGACCGGCATCAGCGCGGGACGGCGCCGAAGTCCGACGGCTCGAGGAGGCCGATCGTGTGCCCGTCGACGTCCCGGAACGACGTCGCCCGGCCCCACGGCCGCTCGTCCGGATCGGCGACGTCGACCCCGGCCGCCCGCAACGCGGCGACATCGGCGTCGACGTCGGTGGTCTGCAGCTGGAAGTGCCGCGGCCCCGGCTCGACCCCGGTGACCTGCTGGTCGGTCAGCACCACGCCGGTCTTCGCCCCCTGGGGTGCGACCAGCACGAACCGGCCGCCTTCGGGCGTGCGGCGGTCGACGAGGGCTTCGAAGCCGAGCTTGCCGACGTAGAAGTCCCGCGCGCGGGCGTGGTCGGCGACCGGCAGGGTCAGAAACTGGACGTGGGTGATCGTCATACCGGCGACAATACGTAGGAGATATCCTACGCGTCAAGCGGGTGGCCGAACCACCGTTCCAGGGCCGTGCGCAGGGCCTTGCGTTCGGTGTCGTCCGGTTCCGTCGCGCTGCTCGCCCAGGCGACGTACCCGTCGGGCCGGACGAGCAGCGCGGTCGCGTCGCCCTCCGCGTGGCCGGGCACGAGGTCCACGCGGTCGGTCCAGCCGCGCAGCTCGCCACCGAGCGAGCCGGTGAAGTCGAGCAGCAGCGGCCGGGCCGTCGTGGTCAGCTCGGCCAGCCGGGTGCCGTCGGCGAGGACGAGATCGGGGGCCCACCGGCCGTCGAGCGGGTGGTCGGTGCCCGGCTCGTACCGGACGTCGGCGCCGGACATCAGGTCGGCGACGTGCTGCACGGTGCCCGGCAGCCGCAGGAGTTCGCCGAACAGCTCGCGCAGCGCGGTGACGTCGCGGCCCGGGCTGATCAGCGCCGACTGGGCCTGGGTGTGCATGACGACGCGCTCGGCGACCGGGCGGCGTTCGCTCTCGTAGGTGCCGAGCAGGCCCGCCGGCGCCCAGCCGCGCACGGTGGCGGCGAGCTTCCAGCCGAGACCGACCGCGTCCTGCAGGCCGAGGTTGAGGCCGGGGCCGCCGATCGCGGAGTGGACGTGTGCGGCGTCGCCGACCAGCAGGACGCGTCCTTCGCGGAACTTCTCGGCCAGCCGCGTGTTGCGCCCGCGCAGCCGCCGCAGCAGGTGCGGGCCGTCGCCCTCGGGCGCGCCGAGCGGCAGCTCGAACCCGAGGACGCGGCGGACGCTCGCCCGCAGCTCGTCGACGGACATCGGCGGCTCGTCGACGGACTCCGGTTCGTCGGTCCATTCCATGGTGCTGATCAGCGGGCCGGCGGGGAACGGCGCGTACACGAACAGGCCGGTTTCGGTGCGGTAGTGGAAGAACGGCGGGATGACGCCGTGGCCCGGCACCCGCAGGCCACCCGATTCCGCGTCGGCGAACTCCGCGGGCACCGTGGCGTTCGCGGTGAAGGACAAGGTGCGGTCTTCGGTGACGCCGGGAAAGCCGATGCCGGTGAGCTTGCGGGTGACGCTGCGGCCGCCGTCCGCGCCGACGACGTACCGGGCACCGATGCGGTACGGCCCTTCGGGACCGGTGACGTCGAGGGTGACCGCGTCGGCGTCCTGGGTGAGGCCGGTGAGCTCGTGGCCGCGCCGGACCTCGATGCCGAGTTCGGCGGCGCGTGCGTTGAGCATCGCCTCGACCTGCCGCTGTGGCACGCCGAGGATGTTCAGCGAATTGCGCTCGGCCAGGGTGAGGTCCAGGCGCAACCCGCCGAAGACGAACGCCGGCGCGGGCGGCGCGATCGGGCCGGCGAGCCGTTCGTGCAGGCCGCGGCGGTCGAGGAGGCGGACGACCTGGCCGACGAGGCCGTTGGCGCGGTTCTCGGTGGTCGGTTCGGGCAGCCGTTCCAGCACCAGCGGCCGGACGCCGGCGAGGGCGAGTTCGCAGGCGAGCATGAGGCCGTTGGGGCCGGCTCCGGCGATGACGACGTCTTCCACGGTGGACTCCCCTTTTGCGGGCATGGCGAAGCAGCCCGGCGTGCGGGCGCTTCTCCGGGTTTTCGGATGAGGTGGGCTAGCGGGGTTCGGGCAGGCCGGCGGCGAGCCGGCCGAAGACGTCCCGCAGGACGTCTTCCAGGGCCGGTCGCGGATCGGCGACCAGCCACTGCTGGGTGACGACGTTGAGCGCGGCACCGACGACCCCCGCGACGAGCCGCGGGTAGACGTCCCGGGTGACGTCGGTGCCGGTGCGTTCGGCGACGGCGAGCGCGAACTCGGCTTCGGCGGCCGCACCGGCCTTCTGGAACTCCCCCTGCAGGGCGGGTTCGGCGACCATCAGCCGCAGCCCCTCGACCCAGCTCCGGTCGGCGGGTTTCCCGTCGGGCACCGGTTCGCCGAGCGCGAACCCGTCGAGCGCGGCGCGGGTGAGGGCATCCCAGATCGGTTCCCCGGCCGGCCGGTCCCGCAGCGCGGCGGCGATGGCGCGCGCCCGGTCGTGGTGCCGGGCGACGATGGCTTCGCCTTTGCTGCCGAAGTAGTTGCTGAAGGTCCGGGTGGACACCCCGGCTTCGGCGGCGATGTCTTCGATCCGGACGTTGTCGAAGCCGCGTTCGACGGTCAGCCGGATCGCCGCCCAGCTCAGCGCGATGCGCGTTGCCCGCTTCTTGCGCTCACGAAGGCCGGCGCGGTCGGTGTCCATGAACCCCACCGTACCGAAACTTGCAGGATCTGCAAAGTTGCCTAATCGGCAAGCTTTCGGCCGGGCTGGAGGAGCCGGCGCACGGCGTCGCGCAGCCACCGGTGGCCGCTGTCGGCGGCGTGGCGCGGATGCCAGGCCATGCCGATCTTCAAGGGCGGCAGCGGCAGCGGGATCTCCAGCAGGCGCAGGCCCAGTGCGTGGGCCGGGTCGCCGAGCGGCGAGGGTGGTTCGCCCGGCACGGCGGCCGGGACCAGGCAGACGACATCGCTGGCGGCGGCCAGGGCCATCGCCGCCAGGTGCCCGGGCAGGACGGCGCCGACCCGGCGGGTGAGCCCGTGTTCGGCCAGGGCCGCGTCCAGCGGTCCGGTGAAGCGGCCTCGGCGGCTGACCGCCACATGCTCCGCCGCCGCCAGCCGGGCGGGCGTCAGGACGCCTTCGGTGAGCGGGTGCCCGGCGCGGACGCCGGCCGCCATCCGCAGCGTCACCAGGTCTTCGACCCTGGCCTCCGGGTCGGCGTGGCCGATGTTCCCGATCTCCAGGTCGATCCGGCCCTCGCGCAGGGCGGGGCCCGCCTCGAACTCCTCGGCCAGCACCCGCAGGGAGACGCCCGGGGCCTGACGGCGGGCCAGGCCGAGCAGGCCGGGCGCCACCGCCGCGCCGACGACGTCGGCGGCCTGGACGGTGAACGTGCGCCGCAGCGTGGCGGGGTCGATCCCGCCGCCCGGGGTGAGCAGGGCCGCCAGCCGGCGGACCACCGCGGCGGCTTCGTCCCGCAGTTCCTCGGCGCGGGGCGTGGGCACCATCGCCTGCCCGGCACGCACCAGCAGCGGGTCCTGGAGCACCCGGCGCAGCCGGGCCAGGGTGCGGCTCATCGCCGCGGGCGAAGTGCGCAGCCGCTCGGCGGCCCGGGTGACGCTCTGCTCGGTCAACAGGGCGTCGAGGGCGAGGGCGAGGTTGGCGTCGAGGTTCGGTAGCGGGTCGCTCACCAGCATTGTTCCGTTTCGGGCAAGGATTGCTTGCTGAGGTTCCCATTGTGGCAATGCGGTCGTGATCCGCACGATCGAGGGGTCAATCCGATCCGACACAACCGCGAGGTTCCATGATCGTCATCACCGCGCCCACCGGCCAGATCGGCGGGCGCCTGCTGTCTTCGCTGCTCGAAGCCGGCGAGGAGCTCCGGGTCGTGGTCCGCGATCCGGCCCGGCTCCCGGAGTCCGTGCGGGAACGCGTCGAGGTGGTCACCGGCTCCCACGGCGACGCCGCGACGGCCGAGCGCGCCTTCGCCGGGGCCGACGCCGTGTTCTGGCTGGTGCCACCGGACGGCTCGGTCCCGCCCGAGCAGGGCTACCGCGGCTTCACCCGCCCGGCCGCGCGGGCGTTCGCCGAACACGGTGTCGGGCACGTCGTCGGCGTCTCGGCCCTCGGCCGCGGCACCCCGCAGGCCGCCCGGGCCGGGCTGGTCACCGCGACCCTGGCCGTGGACGACCTGATCGCCGCCTCCGGCGTCGCCTACCGCGCGCTGGCCTGCCCGTCGTTCTTCGAAAACCTCCTGGAGGAGGCCGGCTCGATCCGGGACCACGGCGTCTTCACCGACACCGTCGCCGCGGACCGCCCGGCGCCGCTGGTGGCCGTCGCCGACATTGCCGCGGTGGCGGCCGGGCTGCTGCTGGACCGCTCGTGGACCGGCGTCGGCAGCGTCCCGGTGCTCGGCCCGCGGGACCTGTCGCCGGACGACCTGGCCCGCATCATGACCGAGGAGCTGGGCCGCCCGGTCCGTTACCACCGCGAGTCACACGAGGAGTTGCGGGCCACGATGCTCGGCTACGGCCTCGATGCCGCGTTCGTCGAGGCCATGGTCGCCATGAAACGCGCCAAGGACGAAGGCCTCGACGCCGGCGTCGCCCGCTCGACGCCGTCGGGCACCGAATTCGCGCAGTGGTGCGCCACGACCCTCAAGCCCGCCGTTCTCGCCGCCCCGGAGGCCGCCGATGCCCGCTGAATCGACCGTCACCGCGTTCATGCTGGTCAAGACCACGCCCGAGTGGCTGGCCTTGACCGTCGACGAACGCATCCACGCCTTCAAGACCCAGATCGTCCCGGTGATCGAAGCTCAGACCCACGGCGTCCGGTCCCGCTTCTACGACACGGAGTTCTACTCCGCGCGGGTCACCGACGTCTGGGTCTGGGAGGCCGACGACCACGACACCTACCGGCTGCTGATCGACGCGCTGCGGGAAACCCCGTTCTGGGACCGCTGGTTCGAGGTCGTGGACCTGCTGGTGGGCATCGAGAACGGCTACGCGCGCACCTACGGCGTGGAGCCGGTGGCCACCATCGCCACCTGAGTCCCGCGGCACCTCCGGTGCCCGGTCACCGACTGGACGAGAAACCGGTCATCGATCGCCGAAATCGTCGTCGGGCGTCACACTGTTGTGTGACATCGGTCACCGGAGGTGTTGCGAGATGGTTCTGGGCGACAACGGCGTCACTCACAAGGTGCCGGCGGACAGCAGAGTGCAGGTACGGCGGGCGGCGCTGGCGAGCGCGGTCGGCACGACCATCGAGTGGTACGACTTCTTCCTCTACAACACCGCGGCGGCTTTGGTCTTCCCGCACCTGTTCTTCCCCGCTTCGAGCGCCTACGCCGGCGCCATGCAGTCGTTCGCCACCTACGCGGTCGGGTTCGCCGCCCGGCCGGTCGGGGCCGCGATCTTCGGGCACTGGGGCGACCGGATCGGGCGGAAGGCGACGCTGATCGTCACGCTGCTGCTGATGGGCATCTCCTCCGGCGTCGTCGGGATCCTGCCCGGGACGTCGGCGATCGGCTTCGCGGCGCCGCTGATCCTGGTGCTGCTGCGGCTGGTGCAGGGCATCGCCATCGGCGGTGAGTGGAGCGGCTCGGTGCTGCTCGCCATGGAGTGGGGCAACCAGCGCAAACGCGGGCTGCTGGGCAGTTTCGCGCAGATCGGCGTGCCCGTCGGGCTGGTGCTGGGCACCGGCGGGATGACGTTGCTGTCGGCGACGCTGTCCCCCGCCGCCTTCGACTCCTGGGGCTGGCGGATCCCGTTCCTGCTCAGCCTGGTGCTCGTCGCCGTCGGGCTGGTGATCCGGCTGAAGATCCTCGAGACGCCGATGTTCGCCAGGCTCGTCGAGAACCGGCAGACCGCGCGCACGCCGGTGCTCGACGCCATCCGGCACCACTGGCGGGAAATCCTGCTCTCGGCCGGCGTCCGGTTCAGCGAGCAGATGCCGTTCTACCTGTTCACCAGCTACGTGCTGACCTACGTCGTGTCGCGGCACGACTTCAGCAAGACGTTCGTGCTCAACGCGGTCCTCGTCGGGGCCGCGTGCGAGCTGGCGCTGATCCCGCTGTTCTCGGCGTTGTCGGACACCTTCGGCCGCAAGCGGGTCTACCTGTGCGGGGCGGTCCTGACCGGACTGATCGCCTTCCCGTACTTCACGATCCTGGCGCACGGCAGCCACGCGCTGGTGTTCGTCGCGGTCGTCGTGTCGTTCATCCCGCACGCGCTGCAGTACGGCCCGCAGGCGGCGTTGATCGGCGAGAGCTTCCCGACGCACCTGCGCTACGGCGGCGCGGGGCTGGGGTACCAGCTGGCGTCGGTGTTCGCGGGCGGACCGGCGCCGCTGCTGGCGACGTGGCTGCTGCACACGACCGGGACACCGTACGCGATCTCCGGCTACATCATCCTGTCGGCGGCGGTCAGCGTGGCCTGCGTGATCGTCCTGAAGGATCGGTCCAAAGCGGACATCGACGACGTCTCGGTGTACCAGCGGACCTGAAAGCGCCCCAATGTGGCGTTCGGTGCGTCCAACGCACCGAA
>NZ_JBSGJD010000107.1:0-29788 GCF_053605405.1 Amycolatopsis sp. NPDC003861 | reverse complement strand
GGCGGGGCCGACGGCAGGGTCGCCGACCTCGCCGCCGGGCTCGCCGCGGCGGCGGAGGAACTCGTTCCCGGGCCGCTCCTGGGCACCGCGCTCGCCGGGCTGCTGCTCGCCGACGTCCCCGAAGCGAAGGAGCTGCTCCCGGCCCTGGCCGAGGGAGAGGCCACCGTCGCGGTCCTGCTGGACGTCGTGTCCCTCGAGGACGGCCTCAGCGGGCCCGTGCCCGGGGCGCACCCGGACGCCTGGCTGCTCGTCCCGGTCGAGGGTGGCCACGTCCTGCTCGCGCCCGGCACGCCCGGGGTGAGCGTCGAGCCGCTGCCCGCGTTCGACTTCTCGCGCCCGCTCGCGCACATCCGGTTCTCCGGGGTCCGGGCCGACCTGCTCACCGTGCCGCCGGTCGCCGACCTGGCCGCGACGCTGGCGGCCGCCGAGGCGGCGGGCGTGGCGCGGCGCTGCCTGACCATCGCCGTCGAGTACGCCCGGGTCCGCGAGCAGTTCGGCAAGCCGATCGGGGCGTTCCAGGCGATCAAGCACCTGTGCGCCGAGATGCTCTGCCGTGCCGAAGCCGCCGAAGCGCTGGCCTGGGACGCGGCGTCCGGGCAGCACCCGCTCTCGGTGGCGAGCGCGGCCGTCGTCGCCCTCGACGCGGCCGTCGCCAACGCCAAGGACTGCGTCCAGGTCCTCGGCGGCATCGGGTTCACCTGGGAGCACGACGCGCACCTGTACCTGCGCCGGGCCGTCGCGCTGCGGCAGTGGCTCGGCGGGTCGTGGCGGCGGCGGGCGGCGTCGCTGGCGCTGTCCGGAAGCGAGCGCACGCTGGGTGTCGACGTCGGGGACGACCCTGCCTTGCGGGACGAGGTGGCGCGGATCGCCGCGCTGCCGGCTGCCTCCCAACGCGTCGCGCTGGCGGACGCGGGTCTGCTGACACCGCACTGGCCGGCACCCTACGGCCGGGGTGCCGACGCCGCGGAGCAGCTGCGGATCGACGCCGAGCTGGCGTCGGCCGGGGTCCGCCGTCCGGACCTGGTGATCGGCGCGTGGGCGGTACCGACGATCCTCGAGCACGGCAGCGACGAGCAGCGGGAGCGGTTCGCCCGGCCCACCCTGCGCGGCGAGCTCACCTGGTGCCAGCTGTTCAGCGAGCCCGGCGCCGGATCCGACCTGGCGGCGCTGCGGACGTCGGCCCGGCGCGTCGACGGCGGCTGGCGGCTGTCCGGGCAGAAGGTGTGGACGTCGCTGGCCCGCGAAGCCGACTGGGGCATCTGCCTCGCCCGTACCGACCCGGACGTGCCCAAGCACAAGGGGATCACGTACTTCCTGGTCGACCTGCGCACCGCGGGGATCACGACGCGGCCGCTGCGCGAGATCACCGGCGAGGCGGTGTTCAACGAGGTGTTCCTCGACGACGTGTTCGTGCCGGACGCCGACGTCGTCGGCCCGCCGGGCGGCGGCTGGCGGCTGGCGCGCACGACGCTGGCGAACGAGCGGGTGGCCATCGGCAGCGGGTCGGCGGTCGGCGAGAGCGTGCAGACTCTTGTGTCTACTGTGGACGCTTCGGCGCTGGACGACGTGGCGCTGGACCGGCTCGGGGCGTTGGTGGCCGACGGCGTCGCGGGTTCGGTGCTGGACCTGCGGGCGGCCCTGCGGCGGCTGGAGGGCCAGGATCCGGGCGCGGAGTCGAGCGTCCGGAAGCTGCTCGGCGTGTCGCACCGGCAGGCGGTGGCCGAGTTCGCGCTGGAGCTGGCCGGCGCGGGCGCGTTGCTCGCCGACGGCCCGGCCCAGCACGAGTTCCTGCTCACCCGCTGCCTTTCCATCGCCGGCGGCACGACGCAGGTCCTGCGTTCGCTGACGGCCGAACGCCTCCTCGGCCTGCCCCGCGGGTGATGCCCTTCGGCGCCCGGGTGAGTTGCGTTGGGCAACGGTGCGAAAGGACCGTTCGCGCCGCCGGGGGCCGAACTGTCGGTGCCGTGTTCTAGCGTTGCGGTCGTGGAGTTCAGCGCAGACACCCAGGCCACCTACCTCCCCGCGGATCCCCCGCGGGACGGGGTGCTGGCCTTGTGGGGCGAGGACGTGGCCGGCGGGACCACGATCGAGCTCGTGCTGCCCCGCGGAGCCAAGTTCGCGCGGACGAAGGTCGAAGCCGAGCTGGTTCCCCTGGAGCGGGCGCTGCCCCGGCTGCTGTCGGTGGGGGAGGAGGCCAGCCCGGCGGTGGCGGCGTGGTCGGCGGCAGTCAACGCCGGGGTGAACCTCGTCGCGCGGGGGCGGCTGCGGCCGGCGGCGTCACCGGGCGGGGCGGCGGCCTGGCGGATCGGCCCCCTCGATGCGGCCGACGAGGAACTGCTGCGGGGGCTGGCCGGCGCCTTGCCCCCGGAGGCGTACGCGCTGCCGCTGACGGGCCTGAAGCGCATCCGCCTGCACTCGCCGGATTCCTTGGTCCGGGCGCTTTGGGACGCCACGGCCGACCTGCTGGTCCGCAGCCCGGCGGCCCCGGTCGGCGCGGGCGACCCGGCATTCGCGGCCCGCGAACCGGCGCTGCTCGGCCCGGATGGCGCGGCCTGGCTGGCGGAGCTGGAGGCCCGCGAGCCCCGCGGGGTCCAGGTGCTCCTGCGGGTCGAGGGCGCCGACGACGAGTCGTTCGCCGGAGTGCTGGCGGTCCGCAGCATGGCGGAGCCGAGCCTGGTGGTGGAGGCGGCCACGCTGTGGGACGCCCCGGACGCGGTGCTGAACCGCCTCGGCGACCAGGTCGAGACGCAGTTGCTGCTGGGCTTGCGGCGGGGAGCGAGGGCGTGGGCACCGCTGGGCCGCGTGCTGACCCAGGCGACCCCGGCTTCGCTGGCGCTGTCCGACGACGAAGTGGTCGACCTCCTCACCGACGGCGCCCGCGAGCTGGGCGGGGCCGGCATCGAGGTCCTGTGGTCGAAGGGCCTGTTCGCGGGAGAGGTGAAGGCCCGGGCGAGCGCAACCCAGGCACCGGCGAGCGTGGCAGAGGCGGAGTTCGCGCTGCGCTCCCTGCTGGAGTTCCGCTGGCAGCTCAGCCTGGGCGGAGAGCAACTGACCGACGCAGAGGTGACGGCCCTGGCCGAAGCCAAGCGGCCGTTGGTTCGCTTGCGGGGGCAATGGGTGCGGGTGGATCCGCAGCTCCTGGCCCGGGTGCGCGGCCGGACTCGCACGTTGGACGCGGGCGAGGCCCTGGCGGCGGCGTTGACGGGCGAGCTGGAGGTGGACGGCGAGCGCGTGGAGTTCGCGGCACCCCCGGCGCTGGGCGGCCTGGCCGCGCGGATCCGGGACCGCGCGGAGTCCCCGATGGCCCCGCCGCCGGGGTTGGAGGCGACGCTGCGCCCGTACCAGCAGGCGGGGCTGTCCTGGCTGGCGACGATGACGGGCTTGGGCCTGGGCGCCTGCCTGGCGGACGACATGGGCTTAGGCAAGACGATCCAGCTGATAGCGCTCCATCTGCACCGGCGTGAACTGGCGAGGTCGGGCGAGTTGCAGCGGGTCTCGGCGCAGGCCGCCGAGGCTGCCGAATCCGTGGTCGAGCCCGCGCCCGGCGAGCGGCAGCCCGGCGAGGCTGCCCGTGCGGCGGTCGAGCAGCCGCCCGAGGCCGAGGTTCCGCCAGTCGGCGATGGGCCAGTGCTGGCCGAAACCTCCTCGGGCGGTGTCGAGCCTCCGCCCACCGGCGAGGCCGCCGGGTCGCCGCCGCGCGGTGGGCGGCCGCCGGTGGGAGGCGAGTCCTCGCCGGTGACCCCTGGCGTGCCGCCCGCCGGCGCGAGCTCGCCGGGCGGTGCCGAGCCTCCGCGCACCGGCGGCGGCCCCACCCTCGTGCTCTGCCCCACCTCCCTCCTCGGCAACTGGGAACGCGAGTTCGCCCGCTTCGCGCCCGGCATCCCCGTCCGCCGCTTCCACGGCGGCCGCCGGCACCTCGGCGACCTCGCCCCCGACGAAGTCGTCCTCGCCACCTACGGTGTCCTCCGCCGGGATCGCGAGACCCTGTCCGAAGTGGACTGGGGGCTCGTCGCCGCCGACGAAGCTCAGCACGTCAAGAACCCGCTGTCCGCCACCGCCAAGGAACTGCGCAAGGTTCCCGCGCAAGCCAAGGTCGCCCTCACCGGGACGCCTGTCGAAAACCGGCTCACCGAGCTTTGGTCCATTGTGGACTGGACGACGCCCGGCCTGCTCGGCCCCCTCGATCGGTTCCGGCGCACCGTCGCGCGCCCGATCGAACGCGACCGCGACAAGGCGGTCACCGAACGGCTGGCCGCCACCGTCCGGCCGTTCCTCCTCCGGCGGCGCAAGACCGACCCGGACATCGCCCCCGAACTGCCGCCGAAGACCGAGACCGATCGGTTCGTCCCGCTCACCGCCGAGCAGACCACGCTCTACGAAGCCGTCGTGCGGGAAAACCTCGCCGAAATCCGGGAAACGAAGGGCATCGAACGCCGCGGGCAGGTTCTGAAGCTGCTCACCGAGCTCAAACAGATCTGCAACCACCCCGCGCAGTTCCTCAAAGAACCGCACGGCGCGCTCGCCGGCCGCTCCGGCAAGCTCGCCGCCTTCGAAGAGCTCCTCGACGTCATCCTCGACGAAGGCGAAAGCGTGCTGGTCTTCAGCCAGTACGTCCAGCTCTGCCGCCTCCTCGAACGGCGCCTCCAGGACCGCGGCCTGCCCACCGAACTGCTCTCCGGCGACAGCTCCCCGGCCAAACGGCAGGACATGGTCGACCGCTTCCAAGCCGGCGAGATCCCGGTTTTCCTGCTCTCGCTCAAGGCCGGCGGCGTCGGGCTCAACCTGACCCGGGCCACCCACGTGATCCACTACGACCGCTGGTGGAACCCGGCCGTCGAAGACCAGGCCACCGACCGCGCCTACCGGATCGGGCAGGACAAGCCCGTCCAGGTGCACCGGCTGATCGCCGAAGGCACGCTCGAGGAACGGATCGCGCAGGTCCTCGAAAAGAAACGGGGCCTCGCCGAGTCGATCGTCGGTGCGGGCGAAGACTGGATCACCGAACTGTCCGACGACGAGCTCGCCGACCTCGTCCGGCTCGGGGGCGGGTGATGCCACCGAGGCGCAACTTCGGCACGACGTGGTGGGGCCGCGCGTGGGTCGAGGCCCTGGAGCAACGCGCGAAGCTCGACCCGAACCGGCTGCCCCGCGGGCGGACGTACGCGCGGAAAGGCACCGTCAGCGAGCTGCACTTCGGCGCCGGCGTGATGACGGCGCGGGTGCGCGGCAGCCGTCCGCAGCCGTACAAGGTGACCATCACCATGCGCACCTTCACCGACGGCGAGTGGGACACCCTGCTCGGCGTGGTCGGCACCCAGCTCGGCCACGCGGCCGCGCTGCTCGACGGCGAGCTTCCCGGCGCGCTCACCGAGCAGGCGCGCGAAGCGGGCGTCGACCTGCTGCCGGGCCCGGGCGACCTGCGGCCGCGGTGCTCGTGCCCGGACTCGGCGAACCCGTGCAAGCACGTCGCCGCGGTGTACTACCTGGTCGCCGACGAGGTCGACCGCGACCCGTTCACGCTCTTCCTGCTGCGCGGCCGCCCAAGGGCGGACGTCCTGGCCGAACTCCGCGCCCGCCGCTCGCCCGCCCGCGGCGAGAAACCGAAGCTCCCCAAGCCCGCCGACGAGGGCCTGACCCCCCGGGCCGCCTACGCGCGACGGCCGGGCGCGATCCCCGCCGTGCCGGCACCACCACGGGTCCCCGGGCCCCCGGCGGTCCTGGACCTCGACCCGCCCCCGGGCACCGGCTGGACGGCGGCGGCGCTCTCGGCCCTCGCGGCGGACGCGGCCGCCCTCGCCCGCGACCTCCTGACCGGCGGCCCGACACCGGCGGAGCTGACGTTCGAGGAAGACCTCGCCCGCCGCGCGGCCGGCCGCACCAGCGCCGAGATCACCGCCCTCGCCACGGCGGCGGGAGTACCCCCGAAGGACCTGACCCGCTGGGCCGAGGCCTGGCGCGAAGCAGGCCGCGGCGGCTTGGCGGCCCAACGGCAGACCTGGCAACCCGGCCCGGGCCCGCTCGCCGAAGCGCAGCAAACCCTGGCCGACGCGGGTCTCCCAGGCAAGCCGAAGCTCTGGCGAAACCGCCTCACACAAGGAGACCTGCAACTGCGCTACGGCCGCGACGCCCGCTGGTACCGCTTCGTCCGCGAAGGACCCGAGTGGCGCCTCGACGGCCCACCTTCGGCCAGCCCGCTGGACCTCGTTTACTGAGCCCGCTCGGCCTTCCAGGCGTTGTACGTGTGATCCAGGAACCGCGCCACCCCGCGGACCACGTGCGCCGACCGGACCGACGTGAACACGTCGAACGCGTGCTGCGCCCCCGCCAGCTCCGCGTACGCCACCGGCTGCCGCGACTTCTCCCGCAGCCGCGCGACGAACTCGCGGGCCTCGCGCACCGGGACCAGTGAATCGTCGCGGCCGTGGATCACGAAGAACGGCGGTGCGTCCGACGTGATGCGGTCCAGCGGGGACGCCGCGATGTAGTCGTCCAGGTGGGAGACCGGGTCCCGGTCCGGCGCGAACACCCGGCGGGCGATCAGGCTCTCCAGCCGGTACTTGCTTGCCGGTGCGCCGGACGTCGCCGCGAAGTCGTACACGCCGTAGTGCGGGACGCAGGCCTGGACGCTCGTGTCCACGTCCTCGAACGACGGCTGCAGCGCCGGGTCGTTTTGCGATAACGCCAGCAGCGCCGACAGGTGTCCGCCCGCCGAGCCGCCGGTCACCGCCACGAAATCCGGGTCGCCGCCGTACGACACGATCGAAGAGCGGATCCACGCCAGCGCCTGCTTCGCCGCGACGATGTGCGCCGGCCACCGATGCGCCGGCGAGAGCGGGTAGTTGATCGCGACGCACACCCAGCCTCGACGCGCCAGGTAGCGCATCAGCGGCCGGCCCTGCTCCTCCTTGTTGCCGATCACCCACGCGCCGCCGTGGACCTGCAGCAGCACCGGGGCACCCGAGACCGGCGCAGCCGGCCGGTACACGTCCAGCAGGAACCGCTTGCCGCCCGGGGCGTAGGCGATGTTGCGGTCGACGCGGACGTCCGGGGCGCCCATCCGGAACGGCAGCGCCAGCTCGCCCCACGGCAACCCCAGGTCGGACCGGCCCAGTTCCGACGCGTAGTCCGGACCCAGCGCCGACGTCAGCGCGTTTTCGATCTCCTCGCGGGCGCCGTGGCCGGTGCGGACCAGCGCGGCCAGCCCCGCGGCGGACGCCGCCGCCATCGCCAGGCCCGCCTTCGTCGACCGGTCGTGGACGCCGTGGCGGGCCACGTGGAGCAGCGAATCCGCCGCCGTCAGCGCCAGGAACTGGGGCGCCAGCTCGCCGGTCAGCCACCCGGCGAAGAACACCGGGATCGTGGTGGACCGGGCCCGCAGGGGGCGCAGGGCGTTGGCGGTGAGACCGAGCTGGACCGCGCGACGGATCAGGAAATTCGGCTGCACCACCGCGATGATACCGGCGAGTAGGGTGACGCGCCGCTCACCGGACGTGGCCTACCCTGGCGCCATGCAGAGACTGAGCGGCCTCGACGCGAGCTTCCTCTACCTCGAGACGTCGTCGCAGGTCCTGCACGTCTGCGGATTGCTCGTCCTGGACAGCGGGACCGTCCCCGGCGGCTACACCTTCGCGAAGCTCCACGAGAAGCTCGACGAACGCGTCCGGCTGATCCCGGCGTTCCGCCGCAAACTGCACAATCCACTCTGGAACCTGAGCCACCCCGTCTGGGTCGAGGACGAGGAGTTCGACCTCGACCACCACGTGCACCGCATCGGCGTGCCCGCCCCCGGCGACCGCGCCGAGCTCGCCGCGCTGTGCGCGCACATCGCCGGGCAGCAGCTCGACCGCGCGCACCCGCTGTGGCAGCTGTACGTCATCGAAGGCCTCGCCGACGGCCAGCTCGCCGTGCTGCTCAAGATGCACCACGCGAGCGTCGACGGCGTCAGCGGCGCCAGCCTGATCACCTACCTGGCCGGGCTCGAACCCGACGGCCCGATGCCCGAGATCGACGAGCGCCGGAACGCCGCGCTGCCGTCGCCGCTGGACCTGATCCGCTCCGGCGTCGAAAGCGTCGTGAAGCGGCCCGCCGAGGTCGCGCGGCTGCTGCCCGACCTGCTCGGGCTGATGCCGCGCTGGGTCGGCCGGGCGTTGCGCGGCAAGGGGATGCCGGTCCCGTTCACCGCGCCGCGCACGTCGCTGAACGGCACGATCACCGGGCACCGCAGCGTCGCCTTCGCCCAGCTCGACCTCGCCGACGTCAAGGACGTCAAGAACGCGTTCGGGGTCACGGTCAACGACGTCGTGCTCGCGCTCGTCGCCGGGGCGCTGCGCGAGTTCCTCGCCGAACGCGGCGAGCTGCCGGAAGACCCGCTGGTGGCGACCGTCCCGGTCTCGGTGCACGACCGCACCGAACGCGACCACGGCAGCAACAAGGTCTCGGCGTTCTTCGCCTCCCTGCCGACGCACCTGGCCGACCCGGCCGCGCGGGTGTTCTTCCTCGCCGAGGCCAACCGGCGCTCCAAGGACCACCACCACGAGATCGACGCCGACATGCTGCAGGACTGGGCACAGTTCTCGGCCGCGACGGCGTTCGGGCTCGCCGTGCGCGCGTATTCGGCGCTGCGCCTGGCCGAGAAGCACCCGGTGGTGCACAACCTGGTCGTCTCGAACGTGCCCGGCCCGCCGATGCCGCTGTACTTCCTGGGCGCGCGGATCACCGGCTTCTACCCGCTCGGCCCGGTCTTCCACGGCGCCGGGCTGAACGTCACGGTGCTGTCCAACGCGGGCAAGGTGCACGTCGGCCTGCTCGGCGCGCGGGAGCTGGTCAAGGACCTGTGGCCGCTCGCCGACGCGCTCCCGGACGCCCTCGCCGAGCTCGTCAAGGCCGCGGGCTGAGCACCACCACCGGGATCTCCCGCTCGGTCCAGGCCTGGTACTTCGCGAAGTCCGCGTACAGCTCGACCAGCCGCGGCCACAGCTCGGCGCGTTCGGCGCCCTCGGCGACCCGGGCCGTGACGGGGACGCCGCGCCGGCCCTTGAGGTCGATGCGCGTCTCCGGGTGCGCCAGCAGGTTGCGGTACCACTGGGGGTGCCGCGGCAGCCCGCCCTGCGAGCCGACGATGACGACGTCGCCGCCCGAGCGCAGGTAGAGCAGCGGGGTGGTGAACAGCCGCCCGGACTTGCGGCCGCGGTGCTCCAGCAGCAGCGTCGGCACGGGCTTGCGGAACCCCGCCCCGACGCGCCACTTGCTGCCGACGCGGCCGCCGGTCAGCCGGAAGACCGCCACCTGCGCCTTCGCCAGGTACTTCATGGCCTTCGCGGTGACGGGCGAGTCGAGGCCGTCGGGTTTGGTGTCGGGCAGGCTGAAGCGTCCCATCATGGCTTCCTTCCTCGGAGGGATCCGACCGCGGCGAGCAGGGCGGGCACCCAGCGGTCGGCCGCCAGCACGCAGGCGGCGTGCCCGGCCGCGACCTCGTAGGTGGCCGCGCCGGGGAGCCGGCGGGCCAAGGACCGCTGGTGGGCGGGCGCGATGAACCGGTCCCGGGCGGTCACCACGACCGCGGCCGGCTGCCGCAGAGTGTGCAGCCACGGCCGCGAGTCGAACCGGCCGATCTCGTCGACGGCGACCGCGATCGCCCACGGCGTGGTCGAGCGGAACTCCCGCAGTCCCCACCGGTGGTCGGCGAGGCGGGCGCGGGGGAGCGCGCCGGGCAGGGCCGGCGGCGGCACCCGCTCGCGCAGCCGCCGCAGCGTGCGGCCGAAGACGTCGAGGGCGGCGCGCTGCCGCAGCCCGCGGCCGAAGTGGCCCGCGGTCGAGCACAGCACGAGCCCGGTAACACGTTCTGGTTCGGCGCGGGCCACGAGCTGCGCGACCAGCCCGCCCATCGAGTACCCGGCGAGCGCGAACCGGCCGACGCCGAGCGCGTCCGCGACCGCCGTGACGTCCTCGGCGCAGTCGGCCAGCCGGAACTCCGGCGAGCGGATGCCCCGGCCGTGCCACCGCTGGTCGAACACGACGACGCGGTGCTGCCGCGCCAGCCGCGTGAGCGCCGGATACCAGGTCAGCAGGCCCGTGCAGGCCACCGAATGCAGCAGAAAGAGCACGGGCGCGTCCCGCGGGCCGACGTCGGTGACCACCGTGCGGCCGCGGCCGGGCAGCTCCAGGGGGACCGGCTCGGGCACGCCCGCGGTCGGCGGCACGGTGATCCGCCGCCGTGTCCCCGCCATTGCGCCACCCCCGGGGGTTGCCGTGCCCGCCCTTTCCGGTTAAGACTAGAACAGGTTTCAATATTGCGCCCGATCCGGAGGACAGGCGTGGACTTCGCCCTTGACGATACGCAGACCGAGATCGCCGCCCTCGCCGCGAAAGTGCTCGGGTCCGAGGAAGATCCTTGGCGCGCGCTCGCCTCGGCGGGCCTGCTCGCCCTGGCGCTGCCCCCGGAGCTGGAAGGCGACGGCCTGGGTGTCGCCGAGGTCGCCCAGGTCCTGACCGAGGTGGGCCGGGTGGCGGCGCCGGTGCCCGCGTACGCCGCGCTCGCCCTCGGCGTCCTGCCGATCGAGTCGCTCGGCACCCCCGCCCAGCGCGCGGAGTTCCTGCCGCCGGTCGCGGCCGGGGACGCGCTGCTCACCGCCGCCCTGCACGAGCCGTCCGCGCCGCTGGTCGCCGAGCCTGCCGCGACCGCGCGGCCCGGCGACGGGAAATGGCTGGTCAGCGGCGTGAAGACCGCTGTCCCGCACGCCGCCGGGGCCACCCGGATCCTCACCCCGGTGACCACCGCGCACGGCAGCGCCGTCTACCTCGTCGACCCGCACGCCGACGGCGTCACGCTCGTCCCGACCCCCACCTCGTCCGGGGCCCCGGAATTCACGGTCCGGCTCCACGACGTCGCCGTCGAAGAGGCCGATCTGCTGTTCGATCGCGGTGCCGTCGCGGCGCTGCACCGGTTCGCGCTGGCCGGTGCCTTGGCCGTCGGCGACGGCCTGCTGGCCGGGGCGCTCGCGCTCACCGTCAAGCACGTCGGCGAGCGCACCCAGTTCGGCCGGCCCCTGGCCGCCTTCCAGGCCGTGGCGGGCCAGATCGCCGACGTCTACGTGGCCGCGCGGACCGTGCACCTCGCCGTGACGTCCGCGGTGTGGCGGCTGGCTGCCGGGCTCGACGCGGACGCCGAACTGGACGTCGCCGCCTACTGGCTCGCCTCGCAGGCGCCGCAGGCGCTCGCGACCTGCCACCACCTCCACGGCGGCCTCGGCGTCGACGAAACCTATCCGCTGCACCGGTATTCGTCGGCGGTCAAAGACCTCGGCCGGACGCTCGGCGGGGCCGCGCACCGGCTCGGCCGGCTCGGCGAACGAGTGGCGGGGTGAAGCGGATGCACGTCGAACTGACCAGCGCGCAAAAGCAGCTGCGGGCCGAGCTGCGCGAATACTTCGCCGGCCTGATCAGCCCCGAGGAACGCCGGGCGATGCGGCGGGAGCGGCACGGCCCGGTGTTCCGCGAGATCGTCCGCCGGATGGGCCGCGACGGCCGGCTCGGCGTCGGCTGGCCGGCCGAGTACGGCGGCCAGGGCTTCGGCGGCATCGAACAGCACCTGTTCGTCGACGAGGCCGCGCGCGCCGACGTCCAGCTGCCCTCGGTCACGCTGCAGACGGTCGGGCCGACCCTGCAGGAATTCGGCACCGACGAGCAGAAGTCGTTCTTCCTGCCGAAGATCCTCGCCGGGGAGATCCACTTCGCGATCGGGTACAGCGAACCGGAAGCGGGCACCGACCTCGCGTCGCTGCGGACGACGGCGGTGCGCGACGGCGACGAGTACGTCGTCAACGGCCAGAAGATCTTCACCACCGGCGGCCACGACGCCGACTACCTCTGGCTCGCCGTGCGGACCGCGCCGGACGCGCCCAAGCACAAGGGCATCTCGATCCTCATCGTCGACACGAGCGACCCCGGCTACTCGTGGACGCCGATCATCACCTGCGACGGCGCCCACCACGTCAACGCGACCTACTACTCGGACGTCCGCGTGCCGGCGAACCGCCTGGTGGGACAGGAAAACGCGGGCTGGCGGCTGATCACGACCCAGCTCAACCACGAGCGCGTCATGCTCGGGCCGGCCGGCCGGATCGGCGGCCTGTACGACCGCGTCCGCGCCTGGGCGAGCGCGCACGGCCTGCTGGACCTCGCCGACGTGCGGGCCGTGCTCGCCGAAGCGCTGGCCGTGACCCGGGTGAACGAGCTGCTGAACTGGCAGGTCGCGGTGTCCTCGGCGAACGCGCCGGTGGGCGTGGCCGACGCGTCGGCGACCAAGGTGTTCAGCTCGGAGGCCATCCAGCGGATCGGCCGGAACCTCGAGGAAGTCGTCGCGCGCCACGGCGACCTCGCCGATCCGGACACCGCCGAGCTCGCCGAATGGCTGGACCTCACCGCGAAGCGCAACATCGTGCTGACCTTCGGCGGGGGCGTCAGCGAAATCCAACGGGAGCTGATCGCCTCGATCGGCCTGGGCCTGCCGAGGGTGCCGCGATGAACATCGAAGAGGCCGCCGCGGAGATCGCCGCACGCGGGGAATGCGCGCCGCGCCTGGCGCGCGACCCCGTCAACCAGGCCATGGTCAACAACTGGGTCGAAGCGATCGGGGACCGCAACCCGGTCTACACCGACCCGGAGTACGCCGCCACGAGCGTCCACAAGGGACTGGTCGCGCCACCCGCGATGGCGCAGGTTTGGACGATGGGCGGCCTGAACGTCCCGCGCGGCTCCGACGACCCCCTCGGCCTGATGACGGAGCTCCTGGACGAAGCCGGGTTCACCTCGGTCGTGGCGACGAACTCCGAGCAGACCTACCACCGCTACCTGCGGCCCGGCGAGCAGGTCGAGGCGCGGACGCGGCTGGAGAACGTCGTCGGGCCGAAGAAAACCGCGCTGGGTGAGGGCTGGTTCGTCACCACGCGGATGACCTGGTACGTCGGGGCCGAGGCCGTCGCGGAAATGATGTTCCGCGTCCTGAAGTTCCGCCCGCCCGCCCCGAAACCGCCGCCGGCGCCGGTGCTGCGGCCGGTGATCAGCCGGGACACGGAGTTCTTCTGGGACGGCCTTCGCGAGGGTGAGCTGCGGATCCAGCGCTGGGGCGAAACGCTGCGGCACCCGCCGGGGCCGATGCCGCCCGACGGCTCGCTGGACACCAAGCCGGACTACGTCGTCGCCAGTGGCCGGGGAACCGTGTACTCCTACGTCGTGCACCACCACCCGGCGGTGCCCGGCAAGCAACTGCCGTTCGTGGTGGCCCTGGTGGAACTCGAAGAAGGGGTCCGCGTGATGGCGGAGCTGCTGGACGCGGCGCCCGAGGAGGTCCACATCGGACTTCCCGTGGTGGCCGCGTTCGTCAAGGTGGACGACGACCTGACCCTGCCCGCGTGGGAGGTGGCCCGATGACCGTCGCCGAAGGGACCGAGCTGCCGCCGCTGACGATCGAGGCGACGCCGACGTTCGTCGTCAGCACCGCGCTGGCCACCCGCGACTTCCAGGACGTCCACCACGACCGAGACTCGGCCGTCGCCCGCGGTTCGAAGGACATCTTCCTCAACATCCTCACCGACACGGGTCTCGTTCAGCGGTTCGTCTCGGAGTGGGCCGGGCCGCAGGCACTGATCCGGTCGATCAAGATCCGGCTCGGCGTGCCCTGTTACGCCTACGACACGCTGACGTTCACCGGCCGGGTGGTCTCCCGTGACGGGCAGGACGTCGTGGTTTCGGTGTCCGGTGTGGACAGTCTCGGCGAGCACGTCGCCGGGACGGTGGAGGTGACCCTGCCGTGACGCTTTCGGGGACGGCGGCGATCGCCGGGATCGGCGCGACGGAGTTCTCGAAGGACTCCGGGCGCAGCGAACTGCGGCTGGCGGCCGAATGCATCTCCCACGCACTGGCCGACGCGGGTCTGACACCGTCTGATGTGGACGGACTGGTGTCGTTCACCATGGACGGCAACGCGGAGATCGCGGTCGCGCGGGAACTCGGGATTCCCGAGCTGAAGTTCTTCAGCCGCATCCACTACGGCGGGGGCGCCGCGGCGGCGACCGTGCAGCAGGCGGCGATGGCGGTGGCGACCGGCGTCGCGGACGTCGTCGTCGCGTACCGGGCGTTCAACGAGCGGTCCGGCCATCGCTTCGGCCAGGTGTCGTCCGCGGCGGCCGGGCAGGTCAACTCCTCGGGCGTGGACAACGCGTTCCACTACCCGATGGGCATCGCCACCCCGGCGGCGACGGTGGCCATGGTCGCGCAGCGATACCTGCACGACTACGGCGCGACGAGCGAGGACTTCGGGCGCGTGGCC
Source organism: Amycolatopsis sp. NPDC003861 (assembly GCF_053605405.1). Lineage (NCBI taxonomy): Bacteria > Bacillati > Actinomycetota > Actinomycetes > Pseudonocardiales > Pseudonocardiaceae > Amycolatopsis > Amycolatopsis sp. NPDC003861. The sequence continues at coordinate 15,462 of NZ_JBSGJD010000107.1, read as the reverse complement.
GTCGTCGACCGCAAGCACGCGGCGACGAACCCGAACGCGTGGTTCCACGGGCGGCCCATCACCCTCGAAGAGCACCAGACGTCACGCTGGGTGGCCGAGCCGCTGCACCTGCTCGACTGCTGCCAGGAGAGCGACGGCGGGGTCGCGCTGGTCGTGACGAGCCTGGCGCGGGCCCGCGATCTCGCGCGCCCGCCGGCGGTGATCGCGGCGGCGGCGCAGGGGAGCGGACCGGACCAGTACGTGATGACCAGGTACTACCGCGACGACCTGGCCGCGCTGCCGGAAATGGGTGTCGTGGGCCGGCAGCTGTGGGGCCAGTCCGGGCTGGCACCGTCCGATGTGGACGTCGCGGTGCTGTACGACCACTTCACGCCGTACGTGCTGATGCAGCTGGAGGAACTGGGTTTCTGCGGCCGCGGCGAGGCGAAGGACTTCATCGCGGACGGCGCGCTGGAGCTCGACGGCGCGTTGCCGCTCAACCCGCACGGCGGCCAGCTGGGCGAGGCGTACATCCACGGCATGAACGGCATCGCGGAGGGCGTCCGGCAGATCCGGGGGACGGCGGCCAACCAGGTCGCGGACGCGGCGCGGGTGCTGGTGACGGCGGGCACGGGCGTGCCGACGAGCGGACTCATCCTGACGAGTGACTGAGCGTCACCTCAATGACGGCTGGTGCCCGGCCGTCGTGGGTGTCACGGTGGAAACACCACCCACGACGGAGAGTGAGACCGATGGCGGTCGACTGGGCGCTCACGGCGGTCTTCGCGGGGCTGGTGCTGCCGTGCGTGCTGCGCCTGGTCCGCCTCGACTACGCACGGCTGGGGCACGGCGTCCGCCACGGCGACCTGGCGGAGCTGTTGCTGGTGGTGGCGATGGTGGCGATGTTCTCGCCGGTCGGCGGCCCCATCCCGGCGGCGGGCTGGCAGGCGGTGCTGGTGTTGACGACGGGCTGGTTCGCGCTGGCCTGGTGGCGCGGACGGGCCTGCGCCCACCACGCACTGTCGGCGGCGGCGATGCTGTACATGGTGACGGCGATGCCCCACGGCGGAGGCGACCACGGACCGTGGCTGACGATGTCGGCCATGGACGCCCGGCTGGCGGTCCCGCTGGTCGCGGTGCTGGCGGCGGGCTACTTCGTGGCGGACGCGGCTTGGTCGGGGGTGGCGGTGGTGCGGGGCTCGGCGGTCGTACGGGCGGACCCCGGCTCGGGCGCTGTCTCGGCCGCTGGCGCGGGTGCTGGCCCCGGCGCCGCGTCTGGCTCGGCCGCCGCGTCTGGCTCGGCCGACGCTTCTGGCTCCGGCGCGGTCGCCGGCTCCGGGCAGGCGTCGCGCGCGGTGTGCCGGACCGTGATGGGCGCCGGGATGGGCTACATGCTGCTGGCCTCGGCTTTGTGAGCACGGCACCGAGAGGTCCCCGGCCAGGGGGGTCCCCCGGATTTCACGTTACCGGAGACCACCGACAATTCCGGGCCGCGGAAACCTTCAGCCCGCGACCCGCCGCACCTCACCCAGGGCACTGTCCCCAGGCGAGGGAAGCGAAGCGGCCGGGTGCTCCGACGTCCACTGGGCCGCCGCCGCGATGTCGTTCTTCAGGGCCGTGATCAGGTCTTCCGCCGAGGCGTACTTCTTCTGCTCGCGCAGGTGCGTCCCCAGCCAGACCACCAGCGTCTCGCCGTACAGGTCGCCCGAGAAGTCCAAGACGTGGGCCTCCAGCAACCGGTAGCCGTCCGCGCCGTAGTACGTGGGGCGGCGGCCGACCGAGATCGCCGCCGGGAGCCTGGAGCCGTCCGGGCGGCCGATCCAGCCCGCCCACACCCCGTCGCCCAAGGAGCCGTCTTGGTCGCTCAAGGCGATGTTCGCCGTCGGAAAGCCCAGTTCTCGGCCGCGCTGGTCGCCCGGCTCGACCGTTCCGCGCACCACGAAGTAGTCCGAAGTCACCCCTCTACGGTAGCCGCCCCGGGCGCGCCGCTCAGGAAGTGGACACCAGCACCGTGTCCGCCAGCACCGGTGCGTCGTCGCGCTCGGCCGCCGACGTCGTCACCAGCAGGCGGTCGTCCGCGCGCCAGACCCGGATCCGCAGCGTCTCGCCCGGGAACACCACGCCGGCGAACTTCGTCGCGAACGACGCCACCCGGGCCGGGTCGCCGTCCAGGAACTCGTTCACCAGCACCCGCGCCACGATGCCGTACGTGCACAGCCCGTGCAGGATCGGCCGGTCGAACCCCGCCGCCCGGGCGAACGCCGGGTCCGCGTGCAGCGGGTTGCGGTCGCCGCACAGCCGGTACAGCAGCGCCTGCTGCGGCAGCGTCGGGACCTCCAGGACGACGTCCGGCTCCGCCGAAGGCCAGGAAATCCGGTCCGACGGCCCCCGCGAGCCGCCGAACCCGCCCTCACCGCGCGCGAAGATGCTCGACCGGGCCGTCCACAAAGGATCCCCGGACGACGAAGTGACCGAAACCTCCTGGACCACCACCGCCGCCTTGCCCTTGTCGAAGACGTCGGCGATCCGCGACCGCGCCACCGCCTTGCCCGACGTGGGGATCGGCTGGTGCAGCGTGATCTCCTGCTTGCCGTGCAGCACCTTCGCCAGGTCGATCTCCACCCCGGGGAACGACACCGCCGGCGGGTCGAACACGCGCAGGTTGGCCGCCACCGTCGCGAACGTCGGCAGCACCACCAGGTCCTGCTCGTAGGTGAACCGCAGTTCGTCCGGGCCCGCGCCCAGCGCCAAGTGGTACAGCAGCACGTCCGACGACGTCCAGGCGAAGTTCACCTCGCCGATCTCGGCACCGATGGCGATGTCGGGGTTGATGGGCACGGGAACTCCCTATTCGTAGCTGATCGAGACCTCGTCGGTGACCGGCAGCGACTGGCAGGCCAGCACGATGCCGTCCGCCATGTCCTCGGCGTCGAGGACCTCGTTGTGCAGCATCTTCACCTCACCCGAGACGATCCGGCACGCGCACGCGCTGCACTGTCCTTCGCGGCACGAGTAGGGCGCGTCCATGCCGTCTTCCAGGAGCCGGTCCAGCAACTTCCGCTGCCGCGGCCACACCATCGACCGCGTGTCCCCGTCGAGGGTCACCGTCAGCGCCGCCGGTGCTTCATCCGAAGGCTCCTCGACGACCTCGGCGGTCTCTTCGAACGGGTTCCCGGTCAGCGATGTGAACTTCTCGACGTGCACCCGCTCGCGCGGCACCCCGAGCTGCCCGAGCGCCTCCCGCACGGCCGCCATGAACGGCGCCGGCCCGCACAGGAACGCCTCGTGCGTGGTGTACGCCGAAGCCAGCCCGCGCAGCTGCGAGACGTCCGGCAGGCCCTGGACGCTCTCCAGCCAGTGGATGACGACCAGCCGGTCTCCGTACCGCTTCGCCAGCGACGCCAGTTCACCCGCGAAGATCACCGAGCGCTCGTCGCGGTTCGCGTACACCAGCACGACCCGGCCGGAACCGGTCTCCAACGCCGTCTTGAGGATGGCCATCACCGGCGTGATGCCGCTGCCGCCGGCGAACAGCAGGAAGTCCTCGTCGACCGAAGACGGGCAGAACACCCCGGCCGGCGCCAGCACGTCGACCTGCATCCCCGGTTGCAACGACGAGCAGATCCAGCCCGACCCGTACCCGCCGTCGGTCCGCTTGACCGTGACCTGCACCCGGTTCTCGTGCGGCGCGCTGGAGAGCGAATAGCACCGCGCCACCGAACCGGTCCGCTCGCTGGGGATCCGCAGAGTCAAGAACTGCCCCGCCGAGTAGGCAAAAGCGGAAGCGTGCTCGGGCGGGATCTCGAAGACCACCGACCGCGCGTCCGGCGTTTCGACGACGACGTCGGCGACGGTCAGCGTGTAGACCCGCTCAGCCATCGGCCACCGCCAGCGTGCCCTCGCGCACGGCGTCGCCGATGCTGTCGGCCAGCTTCGGGCACGTGTCGAGCAGCGCCGACGGCCCGTCCGCGTCCGCGAACACCGGGCAGGTGTCGGCGGGCCGGGACGTCCACTGGATGCTCGTGTGCTGGATGCTGTTCTTCTTCACCAGCACGCACGTCCCGCAGCTGCGGCACTCGTGCGGCCGCAGCCCGCCCGACAGGAACTCGGTCTGCTCGGCGGTGGTCACACTTCCGCCTCGGTCTTCTGCCGCGCCAGGTTCTCCGCGACCTCCGCCGCCCACGCCTCGTTGGCCTTCGTCGTGTCCACTTCGAACTCGAACCGCTGGGTCATGTCCTCGGTGACGTCGGCGACGTCGACGTAGAACTGCTGGTACCACCGGCGGAGCTGGTAGACCGGACCGTCCTCTTCGCACAGCAGCGGGTTGTCGATCTGCGTCTTGTGCTTCCAGATCTCGACGTCCTGCAGGAACCCGGCGCCGATCCCGCGGGCCAGCTTCGCGGCGATCTTGTCCGCGTGCTCGTCGGAGATCCCCGGCAGCTTCTTGACCTTCATGCCGTACTGCAGCACGAACGACGTCGGCGTCACAGGGTAGTGGCAGTTGATGAGCACGCTCTCGATTTCGTAGCCCTGGAACGAGTTCACCAGCTTGTTGATCATGTATGACGGCCCGAAGTACGACGCCTCCGACCGCAGCAGGTTGTCCTCGCCGCCGTAGTTCGACGCCATGCCCATGTCCGGGCGGCCCTTGGTGTTGAGGTACTGCGTGGCGATGTGGCCTTCGAAGACGTTCTTGAAGTACGTCGGGTAGGCGTAGTGGATGTAGAAGAAGTGGGCCATGTCGACGACGTTGTCGATGATCTCGCGGCAGTTGGAGCCGTCGATGAAGATCTCGTCCCAGGTCCAGTTGCTCCACTCGTCGCTGTTGGCCGCTTCGATCCGCGGGATCGCCAGCTCCTCGGGCGGCGGGTTGCCTTCCGGGTCGTGCCAGACGAGCAGCTGCCCGTTGCGCACCTCCGACGTCCACGACCGCGTCCGCGCGCGCAGCGGAACCCGCTTGGCGTAGGGGATCGAGACGCACTTGCCCTTGCCGCTCCAGCGCCAATCGTGGAACGGGCAGGCCACCTCGTCGCCCTTGACCGTGCCCTGGGTGAGGTCGCCGCCCATGTGCCGGCAGTAGCCGTCGAGCACCTGCAGCTCGCCCGCCGAGTCCGCCCACACCACGAGTTTCGTGCCGAACGCGGTGACCGCGTGCGGTTTCCCGTCGCGGAAGTTCTCCGCCAGGCCGAGGCAGTGCCAGCCGCGGGCGAACCGGGTCGGCGGCTCACCGGCGTAGATGGTGCGTACCGAATCCTGCGTCATCGCTGCCCTCCCGTGGTCCCCTGATCTTCGTGCGCCAGCCGCGTCGCCGCAAGGTAGCCGAACACCATGGCGGGGCCGATGGTCGCGCCCGGCCCGGCGTACGTCCGGCCCATCACGGCCGCGCTGGCGTTGCCCGCGGCGAACAGCCCCGGCACGGCCGAGCCGTCCTCGCGCAGCACCTGCGCGTGTTCGTCGGTGCGCAGCCCGCCCTTGGTGCCCAGGTCGCCCGGGACGATCTTCACCGCGTAGAACGGCGCTTTGTCCAAGGGACCGAGGCTGGGGTTGGGTTTGTTGCGCGGGTCGCCGTAGTAGTGGTCGTACTTGCTGACGCCGCGGTGGAAGTCCTCGTCGACGCCGTTGCGCGCGAAGCCGTTGAAGCGCTCGACGGTCGCCTCCAGGCCGGCCGGGGGGACGTCCATCTTCGCGGCCAGCCCGGCCAAGGTCGACGACTTCACCGCGATCCCCGCCTTGAACCAGCGGCCGGGCAGTGGCTGGCGCGGCCCGACGCCGGTGAACATGTACCGGTCCTTGTAGCGCTGGTCGAACACCAGCCAGGTCGGGATGTGCTGCCCCGGGCCGTCCCCGGGGCCGTACATCGCGTGCACGGCCTCGACGTAGGGTGCCGACTCGTTGACGAACCGCTCGCCACGCGCGTCGACCATGATGCTGCGCGGCCGGGACCGCTCGGCGAGGGCGAACCACGGCCCGCCGGTCAGCGGCAGCGACGGCCCCCACCAGGCGTCGTCCATCAGGTCGAGGGCCGCGCCGAGCTTGAGGCCGGCGGTGATGCCGTCGCCGGTGTTGGCGGCCGCGCCGACGGTCCAGTCGACGCCGATCGGTGCGCGCTGGTACTTCTCGCGCATCTCGAGGTTCCGCTCGAAGCCACCGCTGGCGAGGATCACGCCGCGCCGCGCCGCGATGACGCCGGTCTCGGTGACGACGCCGGTGACGCGGTCGTCGTCGACCTGGAGGTCGACCAGGGGGGTGTTCAGCCGGACCTCGACGCCGGCCCGGGCCAGGCCTACCCGCAGCCCGGCCGCAAGCGCTTGCCCCATGCTCAGCAGCTGCTGCCCGCGGAGTTTGCCGACGAGCCACTGCCGGCCCAGCGACAGCATCCGGAGGGCGCCGCGCGGGTGTCTCGCGAGCAGGCTCAGCCAGCGGTAGTCGGCCTGGGTGATCGGGACGCCGAGCGGGGGAGCGCTGTAGGGCGGTTCGAGGTGGGCCAGCTCGGCGCCCAGGAGCTTGCCGTCGAGGGCGACCGGCTCCACCGACCGCCCGCCGGGGCGTCCGCCGGGAGCTTCCGGGTGGTAGTCGCTGTAGTCGCGGACCCAGCGGAACTTCAGCGGGGTGTGGTCGCAGACGAACTTCAGCACCGCGGGGCCGTGGGCGAGGAACGTGTCGCGCCGGACGGCCGGGACGGCGTCCCCGACGATGGCGGCCAGGTACTCGCGCGCCTGCTCGGGTGGTTCTTCGATCCCCGCGGCGCGCAGAGCGTGGTTGCCGGGCAGCCAGACCCCGCCGCCGGAGCGTGCGGTCGAGCCGCCGAAGCAGCCGGCTTTCTCCAGGACCACTACGCTCAGGCCCTGGTGGGCCGCAGCCAGCGCGGCGGTCATCCCGGCGGCACCACTGCCGACGACGACGACGTCGAACTGCTCCGTCATGCCACCTCACCTATAACGTGTTCCACGTGATGAGTATCCAGTTGAGAGCCCCTTTCGGCCACCATAGACGAGAACGTGTTTCAGTTCTAGGGTAGCCACCATGGACGCACTCGTCGCGGACGTGGTCATCGTGGGGTTCGGGGCGGCCGGCGCCTGTGCCGCCCTCGAAGCGGCCGACGCGGGCGCCGACGTCGTCATCGTCGAGCGCTTCGCCGGCGGAGGAGCCAGCGCGGTCAGCGGTGGCGTCGTCTACGCCGGTGGCGGCACCGGTCAGCAGCTCGACGCGGGGGTCGACGACTCGGTCGACGCCATGTACGCCTACCTGCGCATGGAGACCGGGGACGTCGTCTCCGAGGGGACGCTGCGGCGGTTCTGCGAGGGCAGCCGCGAGATGATCACCTGGCTGGAGGGCAACGGCGTGCCGTTCGAAGGCAGCCTCTGCCCGTACAAGACGTCGTACCCGAGCGACGACCACTACCTCTACTACTCCGGCAGCGAGGCGGCCGGCGGGTTCCGCGACGCGGCGAAGCCGGCTCCGCGCGGGCACCGCGTCAAGGGGCCCGGGACGTCGGGGAAGATGCTGATGGCGCGGCTCAAGGCGGCCGTGCGCGCCCGCGGGATCCGGGTGCTGACCCAGACGACCGTCCGGGAGCTGCTCCGCGACGGCGCGGGCCGCGTCACCGGGGTCGTCGCCGAGACCCTGGGCGAGGCGCCCGCGTCGGTGCGGGCGCGCCACCAGCGTTTCGCGCAGTACGCGGCCAAGCCCGGGATCTACGTCCCGTCGCTGCGCAAGTCACTGCATCGCCGGGTCGAACGCTTCGAACGAGCGCACGGCCGTGAGCTGCGGATTTCCGCCCGGCGCGGGGTCGTGCTCGCCGCCGGTGGCTTCATCGCCGACCGCGAGATGGTGCGCGAGCACGCGCCGGCCTACCGCGGCGGGCTGCCGCTGGGCACGTCCGCCGACGACGGCTCGGGCATCCGGCTCGGCGTCGAGGCCGGGGCCGCGACCGGCGAGCTCGGCCGGATCTCCGCCTGGCGGTTCATCACGCCGCCGAGCGCGTTCCTCGGCGGGATCATCGTCGACGCCGCGGGCCGGCGGGTGATCGACGAGTCCCGCTACGGCGCCGCGGTCGGCGAGAAGCTCATCGAGGACCACGGGAGCAAGGGCTGGCTGCTCGTCGACGCGCCGATCGTCGCCGAGGCGCGGCGGGACACGAAGGCGCAGAGCCAGTGGTTCCAGGCGCTGCAGCTGCGGTACCTGCTGCGGCGCGGCCGGGTCACCGGGACGACGGTCGAGGAGGTGGCGCGCCGGGCCGGCGTCGACCCGCAGGGGCTGCGCGCGAGCGTCGAGGGCTACCACGGCGACCGCGATCCGGTGGGCAAGCCGACCGAGTTCGTGCGGCGCCTGGACAACCCGCCGTACTCGCTGATCGACATCTCGGTGCGGCCCAACCTCGGGTACCCGACGCCGATGCTCACCCTCGGCGGGCTCGTCGTCGACGAGGACACCGGCGCGGTGCGGAACACGGCGGGGGCGCCGATCCCCGGCCTGTACGCCGCCGGGCGCACCGCCGTGGGAATCTGTTCCAGGTCCTACGTGAGCGGCCTGTCCCTGGCCGACTGCGTGTTTTCCGGCCGTAGAGCGGGGATCAACAGTGCCCTGGCGCAGGGTGTTCTCGACAAAAACGAGAACGTGTTCTAGTCTTGGGACAGTGAAGACCAGAGAGGAACTGCGCATGAGCGAGCAGGTGATCGCCGGGGTCCGGGACCTCCTGCCGGTCCTGCGGGAACGGGCCCAGGACGCCGAGGACGCGCGCTGCGTCCCCGAGGAGTCCGTCAAGGCCCTGCAGGAGACCGGGTTCTTCAAGCTGCTGCAGCCGAAGCTCCACGGGGGCTTCGAAGCCGACCCGGTGAGCTTCTACACCGCGGTCAAGCTGATCGCGAGCGCGTGCGGGTCCACCGGCTGGGTCGCCTCCATCCTCGGCGTCCACCCGTGGCACGTGGCGCTGTTCGACGCCCAGGCGCAGCAGGAGGTCTGGGGCGAGGACCAGGACGTGCGGATCTCCTCGTCGTACGCGCCGATGGGCAAGGCCGAGGTCGTCGAGGGCGGTTACCGGCTCACGGGCCGGTGGAGCTTCTCCTCCGGGTCCGACCACTGCACGTGGGTGCTGCTCGGGGGACCCGCGTTCAAGGATGGCAAGCCGGTCGACTTCTGCACCTACCTGCTGCCCATCGCCGACTACTCCATTGTGGACGTCTGGGACACGATCGGCCTGCGCGGCACCGGCTCGAACGACATCGTCGTCGAGGACGTCTTCGTCCCGCAGCACCGGGCGCTGAGCTTCATCGCGACGTCGAAGTGCAAAGTGCCGGGCCAGGCCGTCAACCCCGGCCCGCTCTACCGGCTCCCGTACGGTTCGGTGCACCCGACCACGATCACCGCACCGATCATCGGCATGGCCCAGGGTGCCTACGACGCGCACGTCGAGCACCAGCGCAAGCGCGTCCGGGCCGCCTACGCCGGCGAGCAGTCCAAAGAGGACCCGTTCGCCAAGGTGCGGATCGCCGAAGCGGCCAGCGAGATCGACGCCGCCTGGCTGCAGCTGACCCGCAACATCGAAGAGCTGTACGAACTCGCCAAGCGCGAGGAGCGGCTGCCCGTGGACCTGCGGCTGCGCGTCCGGCGCGACCAGGTCCGCGGCACCGAACGCGCGATCGCCGCGATCGACCGGCTCTTCGAGAACTCCGGCGGCCGCGCGATCCAGCGGGGAACGCCGATCCAGCGCTTCTGGCGCGACGCGCACGCCGGCCGCGTCCACGCGGCGAACGACGCCGAGCGCGCGTACGTCATGTACGGCACCGGCGCCTTCGGGCTCCCCGTCGAGAACGCGATGTACTGATGGCCGCACCCGAAGGCAAGTACGTCCAGGCCGGCTCGCTCACCCTGCACTACCACGAAGCCGGCGCCGAGCACGCCGAGACGGTGATCCTGCTGCACGGCGGCGGCCCCGGCGCGTCGGCGTGGAGCAACTTCGGGCGCAACCTGCCGGAGTTCGCCAAGCACTACCGGACGATCGCCGTCGACCAGCCCGGTTTCGGGCGCTCGGACAAGCCGACCGAGCACCCGCAGTACTTCCGGCACAGCGCGGACGCCGTCCTCGGCCTGATGGACGCGCTCGGCATCGAACGCGCCCACTTCGTCGGCAACTCCCTCGGCGGGGGAGCGGCGGTCCGGTTCGCGCTGAACCACGGCAAGCGCGCCGGGCGGCTCGTGCTGATGGGGCCGGGCGGGCTGAGCGTCAACCTGTTCGCACCCGATCCGACCGAAGGCGTCAAGAACCTCGGGCGGTTCGTGGCCAAGCCGTCGCGCGAACGCATGGAAGCCTTCCTGCGGATCATGGTCCACGACCAGGCGCTCGTCACCGACGAGCTGATCGACGAACGCTTCGCCGCCGCGAACACCCCGGAATCCCTGGCCGCGATGCGCGCGATGGGGATGTCGTTCGCGCAACCCGACACCTACGAAGAGGGCCTGCTCTGGCGCGAAGCCCACCGCCTGCGCCAGCGCGTCCTCCTGATCTGGGGGCGCGAGGACCGCGTCAACCCGCTCGACGGCGCTTTGGTCGCTTTGAAAACCATCCCGCGCGCGCAGCTGCACGTGTTCGGCGGCTGCGGGCACTGGGCCCAGCTGGAGAAGTTCGACGAGTTCAACCGGCTGGCCCTCGACTTCCTCGGGAGTTCCTGATGGGCATCCGATCACTGGGCTACCTCCGCATCGAGGCCACCGACATGGCGGCCTGGCGCGAGTACGGCCTCAAGGTGCTCGGCATGGTCGAAGGCAGCGGCACGAATCCGGACGCGCTGTACCTGCGGATGGACGACTTCCCCGCGCGGCTGGTGATCTCGCCGGGTTCCGCGGACCGTCTGGCCGTCACCGGCTGGGAGGTCGCGCACGCGGCCGAGCTCGACGAGCTCCGGTCGCGTTTGGACAGTGCGTCGGTGCCGTACAAGGAGGGCACGCCCGACGAGCTGGCCGACCGCCGCGTCGACGAGCTGATCAGCTTCGACGACCCGTCCGGCAACACCCAGGAGGTGTTCCACGGCGTCGCGCTGCAGCACCGGCGGGTGGTGAGCCCGTACGGCCACAAGTTCGTCACCGGCGAGCAGGGCCTCGGGCACGTCGTGTTGTCCACAAAGGACGACGAGGCGTCGCTGCGGTTCTACCGGGACGTCCTCGGCTTCCGGCTGCGCGACTCGATGCGCCTGCCGCCGCAGCTGGTCGGCCGGCCCGCCGACGGGCCGCCCGCGTGGCTGCGGTTCTTCGGCTGCAACCCGCGTCACCACAGCCTGGCGTTCCTGCCGATGCCGACGCCGAGCGGGATCGTGCACCTGATGGTCGAGGTGGAGAACACCGACGACGTCGGCCTGTGCCTAGACCGCGCGATCCGGCGCAAGGTGCCGATGTCGGCCACCCTCGGCCGGCACGTCAACGACCTGATGCTGTCGTTCTATATGAAGACGCCGGGCGGTTTCGACGTCGAGTTCGGCTGCGAAGGCCGTCAGGTCGACGACGACAACTGGATCGCCCGCGAGAGCACCGCGGTGTCGCTGTGGGGCCACGACTTCTCGGTCGGCGCGCGGCCCCCGGGCGCATGACGTCCGTGGCGGTCGACCAGACCGAGTTCCGGAGCGTGCTCGGGCACTTCTGCACGGGCGTCACGGTCGTCACCGGCCGTGACGGCGACACCCTGGCCGGGTTCGCCTGCCAGTCGTTCGCGGCGCTGTCGCTGGACCCGCCGCTGGTGCTGTTCTGCCCGGCCCGGACGTCGCGGACGTGGCCGGTGCTGGCGGCGGCGGGCCGGTTCGCGGTCAACGTGCTGGCCGAGGACCAGCAGGAGGTCAGCGCGGTGTTCGGCGCCCGCGGCGAGGACAAGTTCGCCCGGATCCCGTGGACGCCGGCGCCGTCGGGGGCCCCGCTGCTCGACGGCGCGCTGACCTGGATCGACTGCGCCCTGGAGGCCGTGCACGAGGCCGGTGACCACTACGTCGTGATCGGCCGGGTGACGGCACTGGGCGCGGCGTCGGAGGCCCGCCCGCTGCTGTTCCACCGCGGCCGGTACGCGGTCACCGAACCGGCCCGGGACGCGCTCGCGGCCATGCTGCCCTGGCCGCGTCCCGACGACTGGCTGTGACCGGCGGGCGCGACCGGGTGGTTGTGCACGGTTTCACAGGTGGGCCGCATCCCATTCGCAAGAGAAAGCCGAGCCTCGGCGCGCACACTGTTACCGAGAAGACACCTTCCCGGGAGGAGTGAGTCGCGCATGCGTGGGCCCAGCGGACGGATCGCCCGGTTCGGGCGCCGGGTACGCCCCGGCCGCAACCCCCTGGCCCGGGCGGGCGACCGCGTCGAAGCCCTCCTGCTGCTCCTGGCCGTGGCCGGCGCGCTGCTCGCGATCCCGATCGCGGCGGCGTTCGGGTCCGAGACGTACGCGGCGCAGAACGCGCGCGCCGCGGAGGAACGCACCACGCGCCACCCCGCAACGGCGGTCACCCTCGCGGCGGCGTCCAACCAGCCGTACAGCACCGACGGCGCCGGCGCCCCGGCCGCGCAGACGTCGGTCCCGGCGGCCTGGTTCGACGCCCGCGGCACCCGCCACACCGGCGACGTGCTGGCCGACCCGGGCAGCCCGGCGGGCACCCGCGTCGCGATCTGGCTGGACCAGCGGGGCGAGCTGGCGGCCGAACCCCTGTCGGCGTCCACCTCGGCGGCCGACGGCGTGTTCGCGGCGATCCTGCTGTGGACGGCGATCACCGGAGCCCTGGTGGGTTTGTACGCGACCGCCCGGTTCGTCCTGATCCGTTTCCACGCGGCGGCGTGGGACCGGGCATGGTCGCAAGCCCGCCACGACAGCCGGTTCTGACTCACTTCCAGCGGAAGTGCACGAACACCCTGCCGAAGTTGTCCTTGTCCTTCTCGACCCGGTGGTAGAGCGCCTTGACGTCCTTGCGCTCGAGGAACCGCAGGACGTGCTTCTTCAGCTGCCCCGAGCCCTTCCCGGGGATGATCTCGACGAGCGGCGCCTTCTTGGCCACGGCCTCGTCGATGATCGCCTTGAGCGCCCGGTCGATCTCACCGCCGCGGTTGTAGATGTCGTGCAGGTCCAGCTTGAGCTTCACACGCCCTCCCGGCCCCACCGACGTGCGCCAACGGCCGGCACACGTGATCCCCGCGCCGGCACGCGTGATTGACGGGTCGACACGGCAGGTCCGGGCCGTGTCGACCCTCTGATCACGCTTGTCGGCTGCCGGGGCACAGCGCCTGCCACCAGCCGTCGACCGCCGGGGGTGCCGCCGCGTCGATGCGCTCGCCCGGGCGGGGGATGGCCAGCGGGAGCTCGGCCTCCTTGGCCTCGCTCCACACGCGGTCGGCCGGCTCACCCCACGGGTGCATCGCCAGCTGGAACGTCGCCCAGTGCACCGGGACCAGCAGCTTCGCCCGGACGTCGAGGCCCGCCGCCACGCCTTCCTCCGGGGTCATGTGGATGTCCGGCCACTGCGGGGCGTACGCGCCGATCTGGATCAGGGCCGCGTCGAACGGGCCGTGCTCGGCGCCGATCGCCGCGAACCCGTCGAAGTAGCCCGTGTCGCCGCTGTAGAACACCCGGTGCGCCGGGCCGAGCAGCGCCCACGACGTCCAGAGCGTGTCGTCGTTCGTGATACCGCGGCCGGAGAAGTGCTGGGCCGGCGTGGCCATGAAGCGGACACCCGCCACCGTCGCCTCTTCGTGCCAGTCGAGCTCGATGATGCGGGCAGCCGGCACGTGCCAGCGCTCGAGGTGCGCGCCCACGCCGAGCGGGACGAGGAACGGCGCTTCGGACGACGTCACCAGTGCGCGGACCGTCGCCAGGTCGAGGTGGTCGTAGTGGTCGTGCGAGATCACGACGGCGTCGATCCGGCCGAGCCCGGACAGCGGGACCGGCGGCTCGTGCAGCCGCCGCGGGCCGGCGAACGCGGCGGGGGAGACGCGGTCGCTCCACACCGGGTCGAGCAGCACGCGGGCGCCGTCGAGCTCGACCAGCGTCGAGGCGTGGCCGTACCAGGTCAGGTGCAGCCCGCTCGCCGACTCCACCGGCCCGGCCGTCACCAGCGGGACCGCACCGGCCGGTTTGCGCAGCTCACGGTGCTCGCCGAAGAACATCTCGCGGAAGATGGTCCGCATCGACGCCGCGGTCATCGGGTGCCGCGGCGCCGCGTTGCGGAACACCTTGCCGTCGAACTGCGGCGAGGAGCGGACCCGCTCGGCCCGCGCACCGGTGGCCTTCGCGCCGAACGCCGCGGGTAAGTCGCGCAGCGCAGCGATCGTCTTCCTCATGCGATCGAGTCTACGAACGGTTCCTGAGAGGGGCCCCAGCTTCATGCAGGTGGGTGAGGGCCTGCCGGTAGGACTCGGCCAGGCTCGTCTGCAGGTAGGGAACGCCCAGCTCGGCGCAGTAGGCCTGGACGATCGGCTGCGCCCGCCGCAGGTGCGGCGACGGCATGCTCGGGAACAGGTGGTGCTCGATCTGGTAGTTGAGCCCGCCGAGGGCGACGTCGGTGACGAGCCCGCCGCGGACGTTGCGCGAGGTCAGCACCTGCTTGCGGAGGAAGTCCAGCTCGGTGCGCCCGGTCAGCGTCGGCATGCCCTTGTGGTTCGGCGCGAAGATCGATCCCATGTAGACACCCCACAGTCCCTGGTGGACGGCGAAGAACAGCAGCGCCATGCCGGGGCTGAGCACGGTGAACAGCGCGCTGAAGTAGAGGACGAAGTGCGCGGCGAGCAAGACGGCTTCGACCTTGCGGTGGCGCAGTCCCGGCTTGCGGACCGCGCGGATGCCGGACCAGTGCAGGTTGAGGCCTTCGAGGGTGAGCAGCGGGAAGAACAGGAACGCCTGGTACCGCCCGATGAACCGGGGGACACCGCGGCTGGCGCGCGCCTGGTCCTTCGACCACACGAGGATGTCCGGATCGACGTCGGGGTCGAGCTCCTCGTGGTTCGGGTTGGCGTGGTGGCGGGTGTGCTTGTCCATCCACCAGCCGTAGCTCATCCCGATCCCGAGGTTCCCGGCGAGCATCCCGGCGATTTCGGTGGGCCGCCGCCGCCGGAAGACCTGCTTGTGCGCGAGATCGTGCGAGAGCAGGGCTACCTGCCCGAACATGACGGCCAGGAAGGCCGCGACGCCGAGCTGCCACCAGGAGTTCCCGAGCAGCGCGAAGGCCACCCACCCGCCGGCGAACAACCCGGCGACGAGCGCGATCCGGGCGGTGTAGTAGCCGGGCCGCCGCGCCATCAGCCCGGCGGCGGAGATGCGGTGGCTCAGCCGGGCGAAGTCGCTGCCGACGCTGTTCTCGGTGGTGGTCACCCACCCGAGTCTTCGCGCCCGGGGGGCGGTGCCGGAATGCGGTGCGCTCGAAGGACTTTCCGGGGGCCAGCCCTACCGGCCGCGCTGGTATACAAGCGCCCCAATGTGGCGTTGGTTGCGTCAGATGCACCCAATGTGGCGTTCGGTGCGTCAGACGCACC
>NZ_JBSGJD010000106.1:0-29852 GCF_053605405.1 Amycolatopsis sp. NPDC003861 | reverse complement strand
GAAGGCCTCCCCGGCGTACCGGGGAGGCCTTCTTCGTGGGCTATCGGGCCTGGGGCTGGTCGGCACCGGGTTGGACCGGCTCCGGCTCGGGTGCCGGCAGGGCCTGGTCGGCGGGCTCGCCACCGCGGGGTGCGGGAACGCCCTCGGCGGCGATCGCGTCGAAGTGTTCACGGCACCAGCGGCCGTAGCGCCTTGCGTGCACAGTCATCGCGTCCACCTCCTCTCGTCGGGCGATCCTCGTCACACCACCAGCGTCCTCCGCCGCGGTGCCGAAAGCCAACAGATTTAAGCGGGACTTAAGACACGGACGGGTGAACGTCCACAGAGGACGCTGGCCTCAGCCCGCGAACTCCCGCACGACCGTCCGGCAGAAGGCCGGCAGGTCGTCCGGGTTACGGCTGGAGACCAGTCCGCCGTCCACCACCACCTCTTCGTCGACCACGGTGGCACCGGCGTTACGCAGGTCCGTCCGGATGCTCGGGTACGACGTCAGCGTGCGGCCACGCACGACATCCGCTTCGACGAGCGTCCACGGACCGTGGCAGATCACCCCGACCGGCTTGCCGGCCCGCACGAAGTCGCCGACGAACTTCACCGCCGCGGCGTCCGTGCGGAGGTTGTCCGGGTTCATCGTGCCGCCGGGCAGCAGCAGGGCGTCGAAGTCGCCGATTCCGACGTCGGCGACCTTCCGGTCCACCGCGAACCGGTCACCCTTGTCGATGTCGCCGTTCATCGCCTGGATCTCCCCGGTGTCCAGGGAAACCAGCTCGACCGTCGCGCCCTCGTCGAGGACGGCCTGGCGCGGCTGCTCCAGCTCGACCTGTTCGACGCCGTCCGCGGCCAGGATCGCGACCCGGCGGCCTTGCAATGCGTTCGCCATGGGGCTCCTCCGTCGGAAAAACTGAGTGCACCGGGGTAATTACCCCCTCGCCCAGGCGTCAAACCAAGTCCATTGAGGACAGTGCGGTGACATTCGGGGCTTCGCCCCGAGCCGGGGGCTCCGCCACCCGGACCCCCGCAAGAAGGGGGTCAGTCCCCACATTCGATGGCAAGCACGGCGATATCGTCATGTGCGGAGCTCCCGAGCCAGTCCCGGACCGACTGGCGCAGCTGCCGCACGACCTCCCGGGCCGGCTCCCCGGCCGCCGCCGTGAGCACGGCGCGCAACCGGTCGTCTCCGAAGAGTTCCGTCTGGTCGTGCCGGTTGCGGGCTTCGGTGATGCCGTCGGTGTACAGCAGACAGACGTCGCCGCGCTCCAACCGCACCTCCGCCTCGGCGAAGCGGGCCTGCGGCGAAATGCCGACCAGCGTGCCCGGCACCGTGACCTCCTCGACCACGCCCGAGCGCCGGACGATCAGCGGCGCCGGGTGGCCGCCGGAGGCCAGCGTGAGGCCGACCCCGCCGCCGGACGGCCGGGCCGAGCCGAGCACCAGGGTGGCGAACCGGCTGCTGCCGCCGGCGATGAGCAGCTCGTTGAGCAGCCGCAGCAGCGTGCGGCCGTCGCGCTCGACCATGGCGAGCGCGGTCAGGGCGTGCCGGACCCGGCCGGTCAGCGCGGCGGCCTCGGGGCCCTTGCCGCAGACGTCGCCGAGCACCAGGAACGCGCTGCCGTCGTCGCGGGGCAGGACGTCGAAGAAGTCGCCGCCGACGGTGAGGACTCCGCCGGCCGGCTCGTACCAGGTCTCGAACCGGGCGCCGTCGAGCTCCGGCGGGTCGGCCGGGCGCAGCGTCGTCTCCAGGCCGCGGGTCGCCTCCTCCTGCCGGGCGTAGCGCTGGGCGTTGGCCAGCGCCGTCCCGGCCGCCACGGCGAACTCCGCCACCGCACGGGACTGCTCGGCACCGAACTCGGCGTCGCCGCGGCGGCCCAGCAGCAGGGCCCCGGTGACGCCGGCGCTCGCGTTCGGCCCGAGCGAGACAACCGAGACGTCGGCGTGCCCCGCGAACCGGTCGGCGACCACCGACGGCAGCGTGGCGACCTCGGGCTCGGGCACCGGCGCCTGCTGGGGCGGCCCGATGGCCCCGAACGTCGCCGCCAGCACCGGCGCGGCCTGGGCCGGCACCCGGCGGATCCGGCCGTGGCCCTGCGCGGCCGGCCGCTCGCAACTCCACCACTCCCACCGGCCACGGGTGGTCGGCAGCAGCACGAAGACGGTCTCGGCCAGCGCGGACGCGGCCAGCTCGGCGATCACCCGGGCGGTGCCGTGCCGCCCGCGCGCGGCGGCCAGCCGCGGACCGGCCTCGGCCAGGAAGTCACCGACGTGCCGCCGCGGGACGTCGTCCGCGAGGACGGTCCAGGAGTGCCAGCCGCCGGGCAGGGCCCGGATCCGCGCCGGACGCCGGTGACCGGCCGATTCGACGTGCCCGGAGGTCTCGGTGACCGCGTGCAGCTGCGGCTCGGCGGCCCCGGTCAGGGCCCGCGCCGCCGGGTTCGCCCAGCGCACCACGCCGGCGTCGTCCTGCAGGAACACTGCGTCCCGGACGTCTTCGAGGGCCGCTCGGGTGAAGGCGTCGATGCCCGGCGGCCCGCCGTCACCGGTCATCGGCGGCAGGGCCGCCGAAGCCGGGGCCGGACGTGACACCATGCACGGACCTCCTGCCTCCGGACTGCTGTCGCACGGCTACCGCGTGAGCGGGCGGGCTGGCTCGAAGTGTAGGGCGAAGCATGGCACGCTGGGTCGACGACCATGGCTGGCGCATGCGTGGTGGAGAGGGTCGGCACACATGACAACGGAATCCCAGAGCGAAGCGGCCGCGCTGGAGCGGGTGCTGGTCGCGGTGCGGGATCTCGGGGACGGCAACTTCCGCCGGCGGCTCGTCCCGCACGGCGACGGCATCTCGGCGCAGCTCGCCGTCGCGTTCAACGACATCGCCGAGCGCAACCAGCGGCTGGTCAGCGAGCTGCTGCGGGTCCGCGCGGCCGTCGGGCAGGAGGGCCGGCTCAGCGAGCGGCTCGAAGGCCAGGTCGGCACCGGTGGCTGGACCACCGCCGTCGACGCGGTGAACGGCCTGGTCGAGGACCTCACCCGGCCGGCGATCGAGCTGGAGCGGGTGCTCGGCGGGGTCGCCGACGGCGACCTGTCCCAGCCGATGACGCTGACCCTCGACGGGCGCCCGCTGCAGGGCGCGTACGCCACGCTGGCGAAGACGGTCAACGGCCTCATCGCGCAGCTGTCGCGCTTCGCCGCCGAAGTGACGAGGCTCTCCCGCGAGATCGCGGGTGAGGGACGTCTCGGCGGCCAGGCCGTCGTCCCGGGCGTGTCGGGCACCTGGCGCGACCTCACCGACTCGGTCAACTTCATGGCCGACAACCTCACCGAGCAGGTCCGCAACATCGCCCAGGTCACCACGGCCGTCGCGCGCGGCGACCTGACCCAGAAGATCAACGTCGACGCCCGCGGCGAGATCCTCGAGCTCAAGAACACCATCAACACGATGGTCGACCAGCTCTCGGCGTTCGCCGACGAGGTCACCCGCGTCTCCCGCGAGGTCGGCTCGGACGGCAAGCTCGGCGGCCAGGCCCAGGTGCCGGGTGTCGCCGGGACGTGGCGCGACCTCACCGACTCGGTCAACCTGATGGCCGACAACCTGACCGACCAGGTCCGCGGGATCTCCCAGGTGGCGACCGCGGTGGCCAGCGGCGACCTGACGAAGAAGATCGACGTCGACGCCCGCGGCGAGATCCTGCAGCTGAAGAACACGCTGAACACGATGGTCGACCAGCTCTCGGCGTTCGCCGGCGAAGTCACCCGCGTGGCGCGCGAGGTCGGCAGCGAGGGCAAGCTGGGCGGGCAGGCGGAGGTGCCCGGCGCGGCCGGGACGTGGCGCAGCCTCACCGACTCGGTCAACCAGATGGCCGACAACCTGACCGACCAGGTCCGCAACATCTCGCACGTGACCACGGCGGTGGCGAAGGGCGACCTGACGCAGAAGATCACCGTCGACGCCCGCGGCGAGTTCTTCGAGCTCAAGACGACCATGAACACCATGGTGGACCAGCTGTCCGCCTTCGCCGACGAAGTCACCCGAGTGGCGCGCGAGGTCGGTACCGAGGGCCAGCTGGGCGGGCAGGCGCAGGTCCCGGGCGTCGCGGGCACGTGGCGCGACCTGACCGGGTCCGTGAACTTCATGGCGAACAACTTGACCACCCAGGTCCGCAACATCGCCCAGGTCGCGACGGCCGTCGCGCGCGGCGACCTGACCCAGAAGATCGCGGTCGACGCCCGCGGCGAGATCCTGGAACTGAAGACCACGCTGAACACGATGGTGGACCAGCTGTCCGCCTTCGCGGACGAAGTCACCCGGGTGGCGCGGGAGGTCGGCACCGAGGGGAAGCTCGGCGGCCAGGCCACCGTGCCCGGCGTCGCCGGCACCTGGAAGGACCTCACCGACAACGTCAACTCGATGGCGAACAACCTGACCGACCAGGTCCGCAACATCGCCACGGTGACGGCGGCGGTGGCGAAGGGCGACCTGACGCAGAAGATCACCGTCGACGCCCGCGGCGAGATCCTCGAACTCAAAACCACGCTGAACACGATGGTCGACCAGCTGTCCGCCTTCGCCGACGAAGTCACCCGGGTGGCGCGCGAAGTCGGCACCGAAGGCATCCTCGGTGGTCAGGCGCGGGTCCGCGGCGTCGCGGGCACCTGGAAGGACCTCACCGACAACGTCAACGTCATGGCCGACAACCTGACCGACCAGGTCCGCAACATCGCCACCGTGGCGAGCGCGGTGGCCAACGGCGACCTGTCGAAGAAGATCCGGATCGAGGCCCAGGGCGAGGTCGCGGCGCTGGCCGAGACGCTGAACGGGATGGTCGAGACGCTGCGCGCGTTCGCCGACGAGGTCACCCGGGTCGCCCGCGAGGTCGGCACGGAAGGCATCCTCGGCGGCCAGGCCAGGGTCCCCGGCGTCGCCGGGACGTGGAAGGACCTGACCGAGAACGTCAACTTCATGGCGCACAACCTGACCAGCCAGGTGCGCAACATCTCGCAGGTCACGACGGCGGTCGCGAAGGGCGACCTGACGAAGAAGATCGACGTCGACGCCCGGGGCGAGATCCTCGAGCTCAAGACCACGATGAACACGATGGTCGACCAGCTTTCGGCGTTCGCCTCGGAAGTCACGCGCGTGGCGCGCGAGGTCGGCACCGAGGGCAAGCTGGGCGGCCAGGCCGAGGTCGGCGGCGTGTCGGGCACCTGGCAGCGGCTCACCGAGAGCGTGAACCAGCTGGCCGGGAACCTGACCACCCAGGTCCGCGCGATCGGCCAGGTGGCCACCGCGGTGACCGCGGGCGACCTGACCCGGCACATCACCGTGGACGCCTCCGGCGAGCTGGCGGACCTCAAGGACAACATCAACCAGATGATCGCGAACCTCAAGGAGACGACGAGGACCAACCGCGAGCAGGACTGGCTGAAGACGAACCTCGCGCAGCTGTCGGGCCGGATGCAGGGGCACCGCGACCTGGTCTCGGTCGCGGCGCTGATCCTGTCCGAACTCGCCCCGCTGGTCCGGGCGCAGCAGGGCGCGTTCTTCCTGGCCCGCGAGGACGACCGGGACGGCACCGTGCTCGAGTGCATCGCGGCGTACGGGCTCGCGGAGTCGCGCGCGGGGCTGCGGTTCGCGATGGGCGAGTCGCTGATCGGGCAGGCCGCGGTCGACCAGCGCACGGTGCTGGTGCACAACGCGCCGCCGGAGTACGCGCTGATCTCGTCCGGGCTCGGCTCGGTTGCGCCGGTGAACCTGATCGTGCTGCCGGTGCTGTTCCAGGGCGAGGTGCTCGGGGTGCTGGAGCTGGCCTCGGTGAACGAGTTCAGCACGGTCCACCAGGACCTGCTGGAGCAGCTGCGGCACACGATCGGCGTCAACGTGAACACGATCCTGTCGAATTCGCGGACCGAGGCGCTGCTGACCGAGTCGCAGCGGCTGGCCCAGGAGCTGCGGGCCCGGTCGGAGCAGCTGCAGGCCCAGCAGGGCGAGCTGCGGCGGTCCAACACCGAGCTGGCCGAGAAGGCGGCGCTGCTGGCCCAGCAGAACCGCGACATCGAGGTCAAGAACAGCGAGATCGAGCAGGCGCGGCAGGAGCTCGAGGAGCGGGCCGGGCAGCTGACGGTGGCCTCGCAGTACAAGACCGAGTTCATGGCGAACATGTCGCACGAGCTGCGGACGCCGTTGAACAGCGCGTTGATCCTGGCGAAGCTGCTGTCGGAGAACCCGGAAGGGAACCTGACGGAGAAGCAGATCCAGTTCGCGAAGACGATCTACGCGGCCGGGTCGGACCTGCAGCAGCTGATCAACGACATCCTCGACCTGGCCAAGGTCGAGGCCGGCCGGCTGGACATGCAGATGTCCGACATCACGCTGCCGGAGCTGGTGGACTACGTCGAGTCCCTGTGCCGCCCGCTGACCGCGGACAAGGGCCTGGAGTTCGCCGTCCACATCGACCCGCCGGTGCCCGGCAGCGTCCACACGGACGAGCACCGCCTCCAGCAGATCCTGCGGAACCTGTTGTCGAATGCGGCGAAGTTCACCAACGAGGGCGGCGTCCGGTTGCACATCCGCGCGGCGGACCCGGCGGAGGTGGAGCAGGAGTCCCTGAAGAACGCGCCGGGCATCATCGCGTTCGCGGTCGAGGACACCGGCATCGGCATCCCCGAGGAGAAGCTGGCGGTCATCTTCGAGGCGTTCCGCCAGGCGGACGGCACGACGAGCCGCAAGTACGGCGGCACGGGCCTGGGCCTGAACATCAGCCAGCAGCTCACCGAGCTCCTGGGCGGCGAGCTGCGCGTGGTGAGCGAGCCGGGCGTGGGCTCGACGTTCACCCTGTACCTCCCGGTGGCGGCGGCCAACCTGGTGGACCCGGCCCTGACGGCGCTGTCCTCCCCACGGCTGCCGTCGGTGCCCAGCACGGTGCTGGTGGCGGCCCCGGACGTGACCCCCAAGCGCTTCCACGGCGAGAAGGTCCTGATCGTCGACGACGACCTGCGCAACGTGTTCGCCCTGGCGGCGGTCCTGGAGCAGGCGGGCCTGGACGTGATCTACGCGGAGACGGGCGTCGACGGCATCCGCGCCCTGGAGCGCAACGAGGACACGGCCCTGGTCCTGATGGACGTGATGATGCCGGAACTGGACGGCAACGCGACGATCGCGGCCATCAGGGCGGAGGCGGCCAACGCGGACCTGCCGGTGATCGCGGTCACAGCCAAGGCAACAGCGGAGGACCGGGCCCGAACGCTGGCCAGCGGCGCGGACGACTACATCACGAAGCCGGTGGACACGGACAAGCTGCTGGACGTGATCGCGGCATCCTTGGAGGCGGACGCCGCGTCAACGCGCGACGCCGCCTCTTACGACGGTGGAGCGGGTGACGGGAATCGAACCCGCGTAGCTAGTTTGGAAGACTAGGGCTCTACCATTGAGCTACACCCGCGTGCCCCCGGAGGTACCCGGGTGCGCGGCCAGCTTAGCGTGACCCGCTAGGCTGATCACACACCCCCCTGGGGGTGGACCCGGGATGTGGCGCAGCTTGGTAGCGCATCCGCTTTGGGAGCGGAGGGTCGCAGGTTCGAATCCTGTCATCCCGACATACAGGGCTGGACCTGCGGGTTCAGCCCTTTGTCGTGTCGGCCGATCCGGCTCGGGAGCTAGCACAGCGCTCAGTGACACTTCGCTTTGAGAGTGAACACATGAGGACGCAGCCAGCCGCAACACCCGCTCCAGCCTGGGCAACAGCCCTCATCGACGAGTGGTCGATGACGCTGGAATCCGAGAACAAGAGCCCCAAGACGATCCGGTGCTACACAGACGTCGCCCGGAAGTTCCACGTCTGGCTGGCCGAGCCCATCGCGCCACCCGCGGACGACGATCCTCGTGCCTGGCTCAACCGCCTGCCTGCTCCGCCGGAAAGCCCTGAGGACTACCGCGACTCGCACGTCAAGGCGTGGATCGCGTACCGCCTGGCCACGACCAGCCCCGGCAACGCCAACAACAACTACCGAGCGCTACAGACTTACTTCAACTGGCTCCTCGACGAGGACGAGATCGAAACGCATCCGATGGCGCGGATGAAGCCGCCGCACGTCCCTGAACAACCGGCGCCGATCACGTCAGTCGATTTCATCAAGAAGGTGCTCGCCGGGTGCGCGGGCAAAGACTTCGTCAACAGGCGCGACGAGGCGATCATCCGACTGATCTGGGACACCGGCGGCCGCCTCTCCGAGATCGCGAACATCGACTTGGAACGCGACCTTGACCTACAACGACGGGTGGTGAACGTTCTCGGCAAGGGCGGAAAGTGGCGGGCACTGCCGTTCACTCCTGGCACCGGTAAGGCCATCGCCCGCTATATCCGCGTCCGGTCCCGGCACCCCCATGCCGATATGACCACGCGACTGTGGCTCGGCGAGCACCGACGCCGCACCCCATTATCTGACAACGGCATCAAAATCATGCTGCGACGCCGAGGACGCGCTGCCGGTGCGCACGAAGAACTCGGCCGCAACCTGCATGCGCACCTTGGTCGCCACTTCCAATCACATCACTTCCTGAAAGCCGGCGGCAGCGAGGGCGATCTCATGCTGCTGAACGGCTGGACCACCGCGCAGATGGCCCGCCGATACGGGAAGAGCGCCGCAACCGACCGGGCACACGAGGCCGCAAACCGTATTCGCGTAGGTGAGCTTCTGTAGATCCCAAAGTATTAGTCCCCGAACCACACAGACGGGGAGATACGTGCTTACTGGGCGTGCCGAACGTCCTCCTTCCCTGGTCAAAGGCCCTGCCGAAAAAGTTTCGGCTGAGGGGTTACAAGCGCTCGGGGTCGCTCGCCAAGAAGTCGAGGCCCCGCAACGGGGCCACGGAAGGAGCGGCGATGAACGCCGAAGAGCAGGTCGTCGAAGTCGACGTGGACCTCGTCGAGTCCGACGGGATCGCGATGAACGAGCGAGCGGAGCGACGCAAGAAGGCCTACGTCGTCGAGGTGCGGACGCCAGCTGGGTTCGAAGCCCGGTTCCGCGTCCACCCCCAGGAGAAGGTCGAGAAGCTCGCCCGGCAGGCCGAACGCCATTTCGTCCGTCGCGGCGAGCTGGCCGAGGGTAACTACCGGCTCGAGAAGCTGGCGGGTGGGACGTCGGTGCCACTTGTCCCGTCGGCGACTCTCAAGGAGGCAGGCGTGGCGGCCGGCACCGAGTGCGTCTTGGTCGTCGCGGACCCGCAGGTCGACGGATGACGACGCATCCCGCGCTGCTCACGCAGTTGCTCGACGACGAAGTCGAGGTTGCCCGGTCCCGGCTCGGGGACCGGGCAACCGGGATCGAACGCGTGAGCTCGACGATCCTCGTGCCGCTGTCTGCACCCGACGGCGGCCCACTGCTTCTGGTGCTGGACGGCGCGAAGTTCGACGCTGAGCCCTTCGGCGTGACTGTCACCGAACTCGATGGCTGCCCGGCTCCGCAGGAGCAGTGGCCAGCCGGGCTCGGCGCGAGCATGCACCCGGTCCTGAACCGGCCGTTCGTGTGCGTCAGAGGCTGCGCGGAGTACTACAGCCACCCCAGCCACCTCCAGGAGAGCTGGGACACGGTCCGCAACACACTGCGTCTAGCGGAATTGCTCGACCACCTGTTAAGGAGGGCGGGAAAGCCATGACCGAGTATCGCGTCCTGCTGCCCGAGCAGGTTCTCGCAGAGGCCGAAACCTTTCTCACCGAGCGCGGAAGCCACGGGGTCGAGGGCACTGGGCTCATCGCGTGCGCGCGAGCGGGAGCCGGCGGCCCCTGGGTCGCCCGTCGCTTCGTCGCGCCCGACCAACGAGGCCAACGAGTAGGCCTCGGGTGCTGGGTCGAAGTCACCGACGCCGGCAAGCGCGAGCTCGCCAGCACGCTGGGCCGCGACGAACGCTACCTGGTCAGGCTCCACAGCCACCCGGGCGAGGCATTCCACAGCTCCACCGACGATGAAAACCCCGCGCTGACTTTCATCGGCGCCTTGAGCATCGTGGCGCCCTACTTCGGGCTGGGCTTGCGGCGAGGCCTCGACGCCTGCGCGACCTTCCGGCTGACCCCGCTGGGATGGCGGCCAATCGACAGCAGCCGACGTGAATGGCTGCGCACGGGGGCACCGGAGGAGACGACATGGTGACCGATCCGAGGCTGCGCCTGGTCCAGGGCACCGACCTCGCGGACCACGAACAGCGCGTGCTCAGCGCTCTGGACAGCAGGCGGGTGATTCTGCGGTTGCACGGTGCGCCCGGCAGTGCCGCGGCGGGCGTCGGGCTCCTGGTGAGCTTGACCGCGAGGCTCTTCGCCCACGTCGAGATCGACGGCGACGCCGAGGCCAGCGTTTCCGGCATGACGATGCCGGCGACTGAGCTACTCGGCAGACTCGGCTGGCTCCGCCCACCCGCGGCGGCTACCGCCACGAGCGACACGGTGATCGCCATCGGCGATACCCACGACAGCGCAGTTGACCTCGGCGTCGGCGGCGGCATATGGACCGCGACGCTGGCGAGAGGCCAGCACGTGCCGGTCGCGACCGGCACAAGCGCACCACACTTCGGCCTGCAAGGCGCCGCGTGCCTTGCCGTTGCCGAACTCGTCAAGGACGTCTTGGCCCCACTCGGCCTGAAAGCTCGGTTCCTTCAAAACCGCATCACCTGGGACCTT
The DNA here is from genome assembly GCF_053605405.1 of Amycolatopsis sp. NPDC003861. Lineage (NCBI taxonomy): Bacteria > Bacillati > Actinomycetota > Actinomycetes > Pseudonocardiales > Pseudonocardiaceae > Amycolatopsis > Amycolatopsis sp. NPDC003861. The sequence goes on along the minus strand of NZ_JBSGJD010000106.1, from coordinate 19,191 downwards.
TCGAACTACGGGCTGGCTTCGGTCGAGCCATCGCCCGGTGGTGACACGCGAACCGACCAGCACCTCGCGATCGCCGGTGTCGGCTCGGTCGGCACGAGCGTCCTGTCGGCCTTGCTCAGCGGCCCGGAGCCCTTCGTCTCGTCAGTCGACCTCATCGACCCCGAGAACTTCGACGCCCGGAACCCGTACCGCTATCCAGCCCTGCTCGACGATGTCGTCGGTGAGAACAAGGTCCTGTGGGCAAGCAGCCAACTCACCCAATCGGGGGTTCGCGGGGAGCCGCATCCTGTTCGGCTGGCGGAGTGGATCTCCCAGCAGCCCCGCCCCGGATTTCCGGGCGTGCTCGTGGCGTCGCCCGACACGCTCGACGGGCGGCGCGATGTCGCCGACGTGCTGGCCCGCGAGACCTTGTCCATCGGCGTCGCCGGAATGGCCTTCCACGTCTCACGCCATCACCCCGACGACGACCTCGCTTGTCCCTACTGCGAGTACGTGGACAGCACACCGGTGTCCTCACAGGAGGAGGCCTTCGCAGCGCAGACCGGCCTGAAGGTGGCCCGAATTCGTCAGCTCATGCAGCCCGGGGCTCTACTGACCGCGGCCGACATCGCCATCAGTGTGGCCGGGGGCAAGGTCACCTCCGACTCCGCTGTCTGGCTCGCCGGCCGCCGACTGGACGACCTGGTGGCCAGGGCGTATGCCGAGGTGGCCGTGCCTGCTCCGGGGCAACGCAATGCGGGAGGACAGGTCTTACTCGCGGCGCCTTATGTGTCCGCGTTGGCAGGCATCTTGGCCGCGATCGAGGTGTACAAGGGCCATCTGGGAATGCCGAAGGTCGATCGGCGCGCCGACGTCGACCTCACCGGTCTCCCCCAAGGCTTCGTGCGCCGACCCGCGGCCGACCCCTCAGGGAGGTGTCTGTGCGCTTCTCCCTTTCGACAGCGAGCGGCGGCAGCCCTCTACGGCGCGGGCGCCCAGGTTTCGGCGCGTCGAAGCGGCGCAGACTGAACGTGATGGGGAACACTTAACGCATGCCGGCGGGATCGCAGGCCGCCTCGGACGGCCCGGACTGGAAGGCGCTCTACAACGAGCACCGCACGATGATGCACCGAGTCGCTGCACGGGAACTCGCGCAGACTGGACGCGGCGACACAGACGCGCTGGACATCGTCCAAGAAGTATTCGTCTCCGTGATCAAGAAGCCACCGGTGGACGTCGACGACTGGGCTCGATACTTGGCGACGGCAACCCGCAACCGGGTGACCAGCTACTACAGGCGGCCCGATCACCAGAGGACACGGCTCGCCTCGCCCGCAGGCGATGGCGAGCCGCGGGTTGTCGAGCCGGCTCCCGCCGAAGCGTCCTCCGAGGCCGTCGCCCGCCGACTCGAAGCCGAAGAAGTGCAGCATCGGCTACTCACCCTGATCGACGCGATGCCTCCTCAGCGCGCCGCCGTACTGAGGGCGCGGATCTTCGACGGAAAGGACGTCGGCGCCATCGCCGCAGAGCTCGGAACATCTTCACCCAACGTGAGCAAGCTGCTCAAACGCGGGCTGGAGGAGATCACGCCCGAGCTTCGCAAATTCGGCGTCGAGGACGATGTCCTGCAAAATCTCCGACGAACACGGAAACCGGGAGGTACGTCTTGAGTCGCTTCGACGACGATCGCCCGGACGCTGACTTGCCCTCCGGCGCGCCGGTATCAGACACGTCTCCGGCAGCGGCAGAGGCGGGCGCCCGGTATCTGGACGACCCGTCGACGGCTTTGGAGATCGGACCTGATCATCCTGCGGACGTTCGCGCGATGGTCTTGATGCTGGCTACCGCCAGAAACGACGTCGTTACCCTCAATCACTTGCGGTCCGGCGCTGCCCCTGTCGCTCCTCCTCCGCTGGAGGACGATGCGCTGGCAGTCGCGCTGGGTCTCGTTCCATCGCAGCAGGCGGCACTCTCCGGGCCCGCACTTCGAGCGGCGCGTCAACGCAAAGGTCTGAAGGCAAGCCAGCTGGCAAAGGCTGTCACTGATGCCGGTCATCCCGTTCGCTCAGGTGAACTGCAGCGTTGGGAGGGTGCGACCTCGATTCCTATGCCCGCCGAGACTTTAGGCGCTTTCGCCACCGCACTCGGTGTCTCTGTCACGAGCCTCAGTGACGCCACAGAAGTACCTTCGGCCTACGCCAGCTCGCGTCGCTTTCATCGGCTCGTAGAACGGCTGGCGCGGTGCCTGAAAATACCGCTAGTGCTGGCCCAGACTCAGCTGCTCGCCAACGCAGCAGCACCTGCTCGTCGCGGACAAGGATACACCGACGATCACGTGCTGAACGCGCTCGAGGAGTATGTCGAAGAACATGAACGCCGCGAAGGAAAAACGAAATGACTATTCTCGGCCACGCAGATCGGATCGTTTCGTCACTTTCTCCGCAGGTGCGCTCCGCCTTCATCAGTGCACCCAAGCACGCGGTCGAACTCTTGGGCTTGACCGCCCGGCCTGTCGCCCAGCTTCAGGAGCGACGAGGCGACGGTGGCTGGTGCGATGGGATCTCATTCCTTAACGACGGTCTATTGCTCTACTCTGAGACACCGTTTAGTCGGCGCGAAAACTTCACTCTTGCCCACGAAACCGCGCATTGGCTGGTCGACCACGACGACGATGCCGCGGATTGGGTCGCCGACCACGAGTCTCCCGAGGTGACACTAGAGCAACTCTGCGACCACATCGCCGGTCGCCTGCTCGTTCCGCCTGAAGTGCTCTCGCGCGTCGTGGGGAACAGCCCTCCGCGGGCCGCGCACCTTGAGAAACTTTACAGTGTGACAAACGCGAGTGAGCCGGCATGCGCAATCGCCCTTACGAGACATCTCGGAGGATTTGGTGCCGCAGTTCTGATTGACCTCGACACAAGGGCAGTGAAGTACGCTTCGATCGTCTGGGATGGCTTCGACGGGCGCCCAGTTGCCTACCCTTGGACAGATCAATATGCACCACAAGGCCACACCCTCCGCGCGATGCCGGCCAACGAGAGGCGAACCACCAAGTCGTGGTGGGCCACTCCGTGGGGACAACGACAAAGCTTCTACCTAGATGCGATCGCCTCCGACAGGGTAATTTTCGCAATATTCAGCGAACAAGACCTATGGGAGATAGAAAAACTCCACGTTGACGTTGCTGAACGCCAGGTAGACAAGCCAAGTCAAGAAGTGGTTTGCAAATGCGGATTCTCCGGAACGATCTCCGGATTTCCATGCCCCGCTTGCGACGTCTTATTTTGCCCAAAGTGCAAATCCTGCGGTTGCCAACGACTATTTGCCCGCCATCAACCGTGCACTAAATGCTTTACCTCAAGTCCGACACACACTCTCAAGGATGGACTGTGCGTCGAATGTCAATAGCACCACCGTCATCGCACAACCAGAAGCGGCATAGTAGATATCAGCACATCGACTAAGGCTCAACCTGGAACATTCAGCCGACAAATGCCCGAGGAACGCGAGTTGTCCAACAGGCGCAGGCCGTGAAACACGATGAACTGGTGGGCGCCAGCCCTAAGTTCCATGTCTGCATCCTGCCACGCACAGCTTTCACAGCGAACACTGACAGCTGCGCCCGCCGGTACACCTAAAACGGCTAGTTGACTTAGGACGATTTCTGCGAGCGCGGCACGAGCGGGAACGCATTCTTTGGCCGTATGAAAAACACGTTATGCCGCGCGCGCGTGATGGCAACACGTATAACACGACGCTGCTGGGTGATGCGCTTGTCGTTCCAGTCCGGATCGATGAGCTTCGGCGTATGCAGACCCTCGACGATGATTACACCGTCGAATTCCTTACCTTTTGACTTATGCATATTCATCAATGTGACCGCACGCGGCTCCGCGGGACGCCCCTCAACGAGCTCGTCCGAGAGAACTTGGCGCACGATTTCCACAGCTCCGCGGTAGGAGCCTCGACCATCCCAGGCGTCGGTCAGACCCCACGCCAAAGCATCGGTGGCGTGCAGTAACCGGAGCATGCGAGCTTTGCCGAATATCTCACGCAGCTCAGTGGATCCGCGCAGCCGCGCGCGCGCGAGTTGCCAGTCTGCGACTGGGTTTCCGGTCAGCTGAATCCCGTGGTCGAATTCCGCTATTACCGCCTTTCCAGTCTTTGTGCGGGGCGTCTTACCATCGTTAATGGCTTGAATTGCATTACTGGTAGCCTTGACTGCCGAACGGGCCGACTGGGCCTGCTTGTCGGTGAATTTGACTCGGTAGAAGTCTGCGATGCGGTGAAGAGTGGCGGTGATCGCCTCGTATCGTTCGAGCGATGGCCACTCGAGAATGCTCGCAACGACGTAGCCTGCTGCCGCGGCGAGCACGGGATCCCAGACCAGCTCGTGGTCGATGGGCGGAAGCTGATTTTCATTAAGAGTTTGCTCCGTGGATATCGCTTCTGAAATGCCGGCAACAAAAGCGCTGGACGGTCCGAGGACGACAATCGTGGGCTCCCGTCCGAGTTGCTCGGTCAGGACAGCTCGGAGATGCAGTATCACGTGGTGAGCGACGACTTCGGGAGTGTACGGGTACCTGTAGTGCACGTACTGTACGGACGCCGGCTGTTCGACAGGACTGTTACGGAGGACGGCATTGGCGTAGTCGAGGATGCCGTTGCCCGCGCTGCGGTGGTTGTCGCCGGCGAGGTCGAATGGCGTCGGGTTCAAGGCTGTGACTGCGTGCTGCAGGCGTTCTTCGTCGACTCCTTTGACGAAGCCTTCGTAGATGCGTTGGTCAGCGTCAGCAAGAAGGATTACAGTGGACTTTTCGGCGATTGCCTGAATAGCGCGCCACTGGTCAATATTGGTGTCTTGGAATTCGTCGACGATCACGAGAGGATAGCGGTCGCTGTAGAGCGCTCGAAGGGCAGGGCTCCGTTCAAGGAGGGTGGCTGCCGTGGCGGCGAGTTGATCAAAGACGAAGGTGCCACGGCTGGCCAGCGCGATGGTCTCGGCGTCCCAGTCACCGTCATGATCGGCCTGGAGTTGTCGTTCGGCGTCGGGGGCGAGGAACACCGCGGTGGTGCCGGTCAGTAGGTGGCCATGGGAGCGGACGAAGTCGAGAAAGAACGCGTGAAAAGTTCGGACCTCTAAGAGAGGGCGGATGGCCAGGGGCAGGTGTTCACCGACACGATCGGAGATCTGCCGCACGGCGGCGCGAGAGAACGACAGGAATACGACGTGTTGCTCAGCTTCCAGCGTCTCTAGCGTCCGTGCGGCTTTGAGCAGGGCGATGGTGGTCTTTCCGCTTCCTGGACCACCTTGGATGAGCAGATGGCCAGGTGCTGCGACAATTTTCTTACGGGTGTCGTCGAGCTTCATCACGCGTTGCCATCGTCTGAATTGTTGGACTGCGCGGCGTCTTCGGGTGCCAGCTCATTTTCGGCCGACGGGAGCGGGGACAGGTGCTGGTGGATATCGAGCAGAAGCGTCACCAGGCTAGCAGGCAATTCGTCTCGGCTACACTCGGCTATGAGCAGCGGCGCGAATGACTCTGTGCCCTTTTTTCTTTTCAGAACGTCGCGTGTCAGATCGCGAACCTCTTCGTCGCTCGCCTGCTCGGGAAGTTGGCCGCACTGTGTAGGGTAATCGCTCCGTGCGGACACTGTGTTGAGGAACTTGCGTTGTGCGGCGACCGGAATCTCGGTGGCGAGGAGATCCTCGATCCCGGCATAGCCGATGTCCATGTGGATGGCGAACGAGCTGGCACTGGTGGCTTGATCGGGTGTCAACGGCGTGTTCGGAGTGTCGTGGACTCCGAACACTGTCTTGCCCATCGCGGCGAAGATCGGTCCGTACTGCGGGACGCTTGTGTCACTGCCGGCGTTGAACAGGCTCAGCCCCGCGACGTCGGGGTGCTGGTAGGCGGTGGCGGAGTCAGCGTCGAGGGCGTCCGCGACCGCGAGAAGGGTTACGACTTCGGTCGCTCCCTCAACGACCAGAACGCCGCGGGCGAGTACGGCCTCGGCGAATTGGCGCCGCTCCTGCCGGTACCGCTTCGGCTTGAGTTCGTTCCCGAGGTCAATCGGACTGCTGCTCAGAACTCCGTCGTCGTCGCGTCTGAGCACCACGATCTGACCCGGATCGAATCGCTCGATCACGTAGGGCGAGTGGGAGGTGACGATTGCTTGGCCCATGGTACCGGTGACGAAATCGACGAGGCGTCGCTGTGTATGCGGAGGCAGGGCGATCTCGGGTTCTTCCATGGCGAAGATGACCGAATCCGGTCCTCGAAGGTCGGCGATGTAGGTTAGCAGCGCGAACACGAGTACGTTGAGGGCGCCGGTCGACAGGCGATTGAATGGCACAGGGTAGGTGCCCGGGTGAGTGGCGATAAACATTCTTAGCACTTCACGTAAGTGCTCGCGGGTCAGGTCCGAGGGTCGCACACCAATTGCACTGTCACTGGAGGGAACCGATAGGAAGTTTTGTACACGAGACAGCACGGCGCTACGAATGTCGGAGAATCCCGATGTGCTCTCGGCCAAGTTGATCTGACCGAGCGCGTCGAGTGCGCTGGTCCACAGGGATCCGGTCCGGTCTGATTCCAGCCGAACGATGGTGTCGATCAGCGAGCCGCGGCCGAAGCTCAACGCTCGGCTTCCTGTACGATTTGGCCTCAGATAGAGAAAACCGCAGTACCGCTTGTCGTCTCGCCGAAAGGGCGAGAGCGGGCCGCCGAGGTCGTCCGCAGCGTAGTCACCTTCGGAGCGGCGAGGATGCGAGAAGAAGGTGCCACCTTCGAAATCATCGTCGACCGCGTTGAACCGCCCCAGGAAAACCACGGGCAGGCACCACTCGCCTTCGACCAGGTCGACCGCGTCCTCGGCAGCGGGTGGGGCGAAGTCGTTGTTTTCTCTGGACCAGGGTCGCAGGTGACCGCGGAACCTGCGGTTCGCCTCCTCTGAAAGGTCCGTGAGCACGACCTCGATGCGCACTTCTGTCGGTTCGACGGAATCACCGGCTGGCGCATCGGCTGTCCGGTAGTGGGTTTGATGGAAGTCGTACTCATCAATGACCGGCCGCCGGTAGAGCCTTTCCAAACCTAAGACAAGCTCAAGAGCCTCGCACACAGTGGATTTTCCGACCGCGTTCCCGCCCACCAGCAAACTGTGCGAGTCCAGCAGGACGCTACCGCTGCTGACGCCCCGGAAGTTACTGATCGACACTCGTCGTACCTTCACCGATCTCCTGCCCACTGCACCGAGTGATTTGGCGTCCCGCCAAGCGGGAGTGCACATTCAGCTATCGGTGCGCTGAGCAAGATGTTCCAGCGGAACCCGAATCGAATCCAGATCGTAACTCTCCGCCATCACCCGGCATCCGAGTATTCACCGAGCGTCGCAACTGTCGAGGTGCGACAGGAGGCGCCGTTTGGAAGGTGATCCGCCTACGTCTCCCCCGTGGTCACAACGCCTTCAATTCCATCCGCCCGGGCTGGTCCCCAGCCGGCTGGAACCGGGTTAGACGCAGGCTGTTCGACACGACCAAGCAGCTCGACAACGCCATCGCGGCGCCAGCGATCATCGGGTTGAGTAAACCCACCGCGGCCAGCGGTAGTGCCGCGACGTTGTACGCCAATGCCCAGAACAGGTTCACCTTGATCGTCGCCAGCGTCCGGCGGGACAACCGGATCGCGTCGACCGCGGCCATCAGGTCCCCGCGCACCAACGTCAGGTCTCCTGCTTCGATGGCCGCGTCGGTTCCGGTGCCCATCGCCAGGCCCAGGTCCGCGGAGGCCAGTGCGGCCGCGTCGTTGACGCCGTCGCCGATCATCGCCACCACGTGCCCCCGTGCCTTCAGGTCCGCGATCACGTCGACCTTCTGCTCCGGGGAGACGTCCGCGATCACCTCGGTGATCCCCGCCTCGCGGGCGATCGCCTGGGCCACCGCCTCGTTGTCGCCAGTGAGCAGGATCGGCGTCAAGCCCAGCCGCCGCAGCTGGAACACCGCCGGCGCCGACGTCGGCTTGACCGTGTCGGCCACTACCAGCACCGCGTGCGCGAACCCGTCCCAGGCCAGGATCACCGCCGTGTGACCCGCTTGCTCCGCCTTCCGCTTCGCCGCCAGCAACGACGACGGCAGCCGCACCGACAGGCGGTGCATCAGCTCGGGTCGGCCGACGACGACCCGATGCCCGTCGACCCGGCCGAGGACACCGAACCCGGCGACGTTGCGGAACTCCAGCACCTCCCCCACCGAACCGAACCGCCGCAGCGCCGCCGACACGACGGCGTCGGCGATCGGGTGCTCCGACGCGTTCTCCAGCGCCCCGGCCAGCTGCAACGCCATATCCGCCGGGACACCGTCGACCGTGCGGACGGCGACCAGGCTCATCTTCCCGGTGGTCACGGTACCGGTCTTGTCGAGCACGACCGTGTCCACCCGGCGCGTCGATTCGAGCATCTCCGGGCCCTTGACCAGGACGCCCAGCTGGGCGCCACGGCCGGTCCCGACGAGCAACGCTGTCGGGGTCGCCAGCCCGAGCGCGCACGGGCACGCGATGATCAGCACAGCGACCGCGGCCGTGAAGGCCGCCGCGGTGTCCGCACCGGATCCGAGCCAGAAACCCAAGGTGGCCACCGAAAGTGCCATCACGATCGGTACGAACACGGCGGAGACGCGGTCCGCGAGCCGCTGCACGTCGGCCTTGCCGCTCTGCGCGCGCTCGACCATCGCGGCGATCCGCGAGAGCCGGGTGTCCGCGCCGACGCGCGTCGCGCGCACCACCAGGCGGCCGCTCATGCTGACCGTCGCGCCGACGACCGGGGTCCCGGCCGACACCTCGACCGGCACGGCCTCGCCGGTCACCAGGCTCAGGTCGACCGCGGAGTCGCCTTCCTCGACGACGCCGTCGGTGGCGATCTTCTCGCCGGGCCGGACGATGAAGCGGTCGCCGACGCGTAGCTGCTCGGTCGGGACGCGCTCTTCGCGACCGCCGCGCAGGATCGAGACGGACTTCGCGCCGAGGTCCAGCAGCGCGCGCAGGGCCGCGCCGGCCCGGCGCCGTGATCGGGACTCGAAGTACCGGCCCGCGAGGATGAACAGCGTGATGCCGGTGGCGACCTCGAAGTAAATGCCGTCCAGGTTGTGGTCGGCGGCCAGCGTCAGCTCGAACTCGTGCCGCATGCCGATGACGCCCGCGCCGCCGAAGAACAGGGCGTAGAGGGACCAGAGGAACGCCGCCGCGACGCCCATCGACACGAGCGTGTCCATCGTCGCGGTCGCGTGGCGCAGGTTCGTCCAGGCCGCACGGTGCAGCGGCCACGCGCCCCACGCGACGACGGGAGTGGCCAGCACGAGCGACACCCACTGCCAGGCCGGGAACTGCAGCGCGGGCACCATCGCCAGCAGGATCACCGGCGCGCCCAGCGCGGCCGAGCCGAGCAGCCGCTGCCGCAGCAGGTCGGGCGGCGCCTCGGTGGGCTCGGCGGTCTCCGGCTCGGGCGGTGCCGGTGGCTGCGCGGTGTAGCCGGCGGCTTCGATCGTCCGGATGACGTCGTCGACCGTCAGCGCGGGCGGCACCGCGACGAGCGCCTTTTCGGTGGCGTAGTTGACCGAAGCTTCGACGCCGTCGAGGCGGTTCAGCTTGCGCTCGATCCGCGCCGCGCACGAGCCGCAGGTCATGCCGCCGATGATCAGCTCGATCTCCCCGCCGGCCGGCGCGACAGGCGTGGGCGGCGGCGCCGGAGCAGGCGGAGCGGCGGGCGCTACGGAGTGCCGGGCATCTGCATACCGGGCACCGAGGGCAGCGATTGGCGTGGTGAGGGGCTCGGGCCCACGAGGCTGCCCAGGAACCAGGCCAGGCCGAACACCAAGCCCAGCAGTAGCGCGAACCCGCCCACCTTGGCCGAAGTCGGCATGACGGCCTCTCTCGTTCATCGGACGAGCTGGTAGCCCGCGACCTGCACCGCGCCCTCGACCTGCTCCGGCGCCAGGGCGCCGTCGCTGGTCACCAGGACGCGGCCGGAGTTCAGGTCGACGTCGACCGCGCGGACCCCGGGCAGCTCGCCGACCTCCTCCTTGACCGAGGCGACGCAGTGGCCACACGTCATTCCCGTCACCACGTAAGAGCTCTGAGTCATCGTCGCACCTTCCCGGCCGTGGCCGTCTCGTGACGAGGCAGTGGCCTCGCCGTAACAAGAGGTCGGCCCGGATCGCCGAATGGTTCCCGCGAATTTCTTTGAACCATCGCGGCTCGAGCCGCGTACTAGCCGGTGTGAGGCCACTCTCCTCGGACGACGCCGAGATCACGCGGTGTGCCCGGCTCGCCGGCCGCGGCGACCGGGTCGCGCTCGAGCGGTTCCTGCGCGCGACCCAGCCGTACGTCTGGCGGTTCGTCGCCGGCTTGTGCGACACCCAGTCCGCCGACGACCTGGTCCAGGAGACCTACATCCGGGCGCTGGGCAGTCTCAGCCGGTTCCGGGCGGAGTGCTCGGCGCGGACGTGGCTGCTGACGATCGCCCGGCGGGTGGTGGCGGACCACATCCGTGCCCTGCAGGCGCGCCCGCGATCGGCCACCTTGGCCGACTGGCAGGCCGTCGCGGGCCGCACCGATGGCTGGGAGCGCACCGCGTTCGAAGAACGCGTGCTGCTCGACGACCTCGTCGCCGCGCTCGAACCGGACCGGCGGGACGCCTTCGTGCTCACCCAGACGCTGGGACTGTCCTATGCGGACGCGGCCGAGGTGTGCGGCTGCCCGGTCGGCACCATCCGCTCCCGGGTCGCGCGAGCCCGCGACGACCTCGTGGCGGCGCTGGGCGACGCACCCGTCCGGCACACCGCCGCCGGCTGAGTCACAGCAGGGTGCGCCAGTAGCTCCAGAACTCCTGCAGGTTCAGCGCCACGATCACGACGTACCAGAGCGCCAGGGCTCCACTGTGGACTCGGCGTAGCACGCCGCCGATCCGGGTGCCGCTCAGGTTGTGCAGTGTGGTGTACCAGAAGGTCGCGATCGTCACGGCCCAGACGACCATGCAGTACGGGCAGAGCGCGTGGATCCGGTACAGGCTGGCGAAGATCAGCCAGTGCACGAACACGACGCCGAAGGTCGTGCCCAGTTGCATGCCGAGCCAGCCCCAGCGCGGGGGCTGGTAGCCGGTCAGCAGCACCACCCCGAACGTCACGACGACCGCGAACGCGGCCACCCCGATGATCGGGTTGGGGAAGCCGAACGCCGCCGCCTGCGGGCTGTCCATCACCGAGCCACAGGACAGGACCGGGTTGATCGAGCAGCTCGGCACGTAGGACGGGTCCTTGAGCCGCTCGATCTTCTCCAGGGTCAGCGTCACGGCCGCGACGAGACCGAGCGCGCCGCCGATTGTGTAGAGCCCCCCGAGGGCCCGGTTCACATCAGCGCCTTGTCGATCTCGCCGCGCAGCTGCTGGGCGATCTCGGGGTAGGTCTGGCCGGTGGGCTTGAACCGGGTGCCGTTGACGAAGATCGTCGGGGTGCCGGAGACGCCGGCCTTCTCGCCGTCGGCCTTGCCCTGGTCGATGCGTTGCTGCACGGCCTGCGACGCGAGGTCGGTGCGGAAGCGGTCCAGGTCGAGGCCGATCCCGGTCGCGTAGTTCTCGAACTTCGCTTGGGCGCGGGCGGCGTCGTCGCTGACGTTCTGCCCGTCGGCGGCGAGCGCCCAGGCCGGGTAGTCGCCGTAGAGCTTGTCGAACATCGGCTGGTACTTGCCCTGCAGTGACGCCGCTTCGGCGGCCTTGGCCGCGGGCACGGCCAGCGGGTGCATCGGCAATGGGAAGTTGCGGGTCACGAAGGTGATCTTGTCCGCGTAGTCGTGCTCCAGGGACTTCGTCACGTTTTGGTAGTAGGCCTCGCAGACCGGGCACTGGTAGTCGAGGAACTCGACGACGGTCACCGCGGTGCCCGGCGACGTCGTCAGCGTGTTGCTGTCCGGGTGGCGCAGCACGTCGGCCGCGACCGCGCCCGGCGGCGCCGACGAGTCACTGCGGTTGAAGATGAGGATCCCGCCGATGACGACGACGGCCAGCGCGAGGACGACGATCGTCGTCCAGGCGTTGGCCGACAAGCCCTTCTTCGCGGTCACCACGTTCACCTTCTTCTTCGCCATCAATCGAGCCTTTCCTTATCACCGGCACCGTCGAACGAACGCAGCCGCAGGCTGTTGGAGACCACCAGGACCGAGGACAGCGACATGGCCGCGCCCGCGATGAGAGGGTTGAGCAGGCCGAACGCCGCCAGCGGCACGGCCGCCACGTTGTAGCCGAACGCCCACACCAGGTTCCCGCGGATGATCCGCAGCGTCCGGTCGGCGAGCCGGATCGCGTCCGGCACCACCCGCAGGTCTTCGCGCACGAGCACCACGTCCGCCGAGCGCAGCGCGATGTCGCTGCCGTGCGCCACGGCCATGCCGAGGTCGGCGGTGGCCAGCGCCGGGCCGTCGTTGATGCCGTCCCCCACCATCGCGACCCGGGCGCCGGCGGCCCGCAGCGCCTCGATCTCCCGGGCCTTGTCCGCGGGCAGGACACCCGCACGGACTTCGTCGACGCCGATCTCGGCCGCCACGGCCCGCGCCGCGACCTCGTGGTCACCGGTGAGCAGCACGGTCCGCAGGCCGTACGCCCGCAGCTCGGCCACGGCGGCCGCGGCGGACGGCTTCACGACGTCACGGACCTCGATGACCCCGACGGTCTCGCCGTCGACCGCGACGAGCACCGGGACGGCCCCCGCCGCCTGGATGTCATCGACGTGCTCGACCCCGGCGATCCCGCGTTCGGCGAACAGCCGTGGACTGCCGACCAGGACGACACGACTGTCCACAGTGGCTTCAGCGCCGAGCCCGGGTAGCGCGGTGAACGCGTCGATCTCCGGGAGAGCAGGCAGTTCCGCGCGGGCGGTTGCCACCACGGCGGCGCCGATCGCGTGCTCCGATCCCGACTCGGCCGCGCCCGCGAACCAGAGGAGGTCGCCGCGGCTGCGGCCGGGTGCCGGGTGGCACCCGGTGACCGTCATCCGGCCGGTGGTCACGGTGCCGGTCTTGTCCAGCACGACCGTGTCGACCTTCCGGCTGGCCTCCAGGGCGTCCGGCCCCTTGATGAGGATGCCCAGCTGAGCGCCACGGCCGACGCCGGCCATCAAGGCGGTCGGCGTCGCCAGGCCGAGGGCGCACGGGCAAGCGATGATCAGGACCGACACGGCCGCGGTGAAGGCGTCCCGGACCGGGCTCCCGGTCAGCAGCCACCCGGCCAGGGTGAGCAGGGCCAGCCCCAGCACGACGGGGACGAACACCGCGCAGATCCGGTCGACCAGCCGCTGCACCGACGCCTTGCGGGCCTGGGCCTGCTCGGCGAGCGCGGTCATCTGCGCGAGCTGGGTGTGGCTGCCGACCGCGGTCGCGCGGACCACCAGCAGCCCCTCGCGGTTCACCGACGCGCCGATCACCCGATCGTCCGGCGCGACCTCGGCGGGCACCGGCTCACCGGTGACCGCACTGACATCCACAGTGGACCGTCCACTTTCGACGACGCCGTCGGCGGCGAACGCCTCACCCGGCTTGACGACGAACCGGTCGCCGACGACCAGCTCACCGATCGGCACCATCCGCTCGACGCCGTCACGCACAACCCGCACGTCCTTGACGGCGAGGGCGTCCAGCGCGGCCAGCAGTCCGGCGGCGCTGCGCCGCGACCGGCTCTCGAAATAGCGACCGGCCAGCAGGAACGTCGTCACGCCCGCGGCGACGTCGAGGTAGATCGCGTCCGCGCCGGGCGCGGTCGGCCCGAACCCCACCCAGTAGCCGGGTTCGTGGCCGCCGAACACCGTCGCCCAGGCCGACCAGAAGAACGACGCCAGCACGCCGAGCGACACCAGCGTGTCCATACTGGACGACCGGTGCCGCAGGTTCCGCAGCGTCGCGCGGTGGAACGGCAGCGCGGCCCAGAACACCACCGGCACGGCGAGGGCGAGGCAGAGCCACTGCCAGCCGGGGAACCGCAGCGACGGCACCAGGGCGAGCGTGATCGACAGGTCGCACAGCGGGACCGCCAGCACGGCGGCGACGATCAACCGGCGACGCAGGTCACGCACCCGGGCCGAAGTCAGGTCTTCGTCGTCGCCTTCGCCGCGGACGTGGGCACCGTAGCCCGCCTTGCGGATGCGCTCGACCAGGACGTCGTCGCCGAGCGCGGCCGGGACCTGCACGGTGGCGCGCTCGGTCGCGTAGTTGACCGAGGCGCGGACGCCGTCGAGCTTGTTGAGGGTGCGTTCGACCCGCGCCGAGCAGGCGGCGCAGGTCATTCCGGTCACGGCCAGGTCGACCGTGCGGACATCCCCGGTGACCGGGGTTGCGGTGGTCATGAAACTCCTCAGTTCCGGCGTGCCGCGAGTTCCGCGAGCATCGCGTTGTAGGCGTCGAGATCGGCTTCGCCACGGCGATCGGCCCGACGGGCCTTGCGCTCGTCGTCGCGCGACCACTGCACGAGCAGGGCCACCACCATGACGACCATCGGGATTTCCCCGCTGGCCCAGGCGATCCCGCCGCCGAGACGCTGATCGGCCAGCAGGTCACCGGCCCACGGCAGCGCCAGGTAGTGGTAGTAGGTGGACGCGACCAGGGTCTGCTTGCTCATCAGGATCACGCCGAAGAACGCGTGGAACGGCATGACCGCGAACAGCATCCCCAGCCGCGCCAGGTGCGGCACCTGCCGCGGTGTCCGGTCGGCGCCGACCGCGACCCAGGCGAACAGGTAGCCCGTCACCAGGAAGTGGGCCTTCATCAGCTGGTGCGCCCAGTGGAAGAGCATCGCCTGGCCGAACAGATCCGAGAAGTACAGCGCGTAGAACGACCCGGTGAAGAGGATCGCGGCCACCGCGGGGTGCGCGAAGAACCGGGTCACCGGGGCGTGCAGCAGCGACGCGATCCCTTCGCGCGCACCGGGAACATCGCGGCTCGCGGGCAACGCGCGCAGCGCGAGGGTCACCGGACCGCCGAGGACCAGCAGCACGGGCGCGAACATGTTCAACGCCATGTGCGTGACCATGTGCAGGCTGAACGTTCCCGGGGCGTAGACGCCGAGGCCCGACGACGTGACGACCACGACGATCGCCCAGCCGGCGACCCAGGCGGCCACCCGGCCCGGCGGCCAGTGGTCACCGCGTCGCCGCAGCCGCCGGACGCCGAGCAGGTACGCCGTCACCGCGATGAGCGCGAGCGGGAGGAACAGCAGGTCCGGCCGCCAGTCGCCGACGAGCCGGGCCAGGGTCTGCGGGGCGTCGAGGCCGTAGCCGAGCACGGTTTCCTGCACGGTGGCCGGGTGGTTGACGAACGCGGGCGGCACGAGCGCGGTCAGCGCCGCCGATCCCCCGGTGCCGAGCGCCAGCAACACCAGCTCCGCCACGACGAACCGACGGCGACGCCACACCGCGATGCCGAAGCCGGCGGCCAGCAGCAACGCCGTCTCGAGCGCGAGGACGAGCCCGTAGCGGGTGAACAGCCCGTCCGGCCGGGTCAACGCGAACCCGGCCACCGCGCCCGACAACGCCGTGACCACGAAGCACGCCAGCGACAGGCGGCGGTAGCGAACCAGGGTCGGTTCCGGGATCGGTCCCCGGCGCGCACGGGCCAGCAGCGCGACCAGCGCACCGAGCCACGCGGCCGCCGCGGGCACGTGCCAGAACAACGCGTTGGTCGCCAGGTCGTGCCCGGCGCCCACCGATCCGTGGCCCACGGCCACCAGCGGCAGCAACCCCACGCCCGCGGCGACGGTCGCGGCGACGACCGTGCGCCAGGCCATCGCCGGCCACGCCAGCGCGGTCGCCACGGCGGCAGCGACCGCCACGCACAGCCAGGCCTTCGGTTCCTCGGTGGCGCCGAAGGTGGGCAGGAACACCTCGGGCCGCAGGATGCGCGACACCGGCAGACCCGCGGCGCTCGCCGCCGAAAACGGGACGGCCACGACCGCGGCGGCCAGCCAGCACGCTGCACTGCCCGCGGCGAACCGGCTCGCCGCGTAGGCGTCCGCCGACAGGGAACCGCCCCGGCGGCCCGGCGCGACGAACGCAGCGAACACCAGCCCGCCGAAGCACCCGGCGGCCGCGGCGTCGGCCACGAACCGGACGACCGCGAACCCGTAGGTGGTCAGCGGGCCCGGATCGGCGTTGCCGAGCGGCGCGTACACATCGCCCGCGGTCGCGACGACGAGCAGCAGCAGCGCCAGCCCCGCAAGCACCGCCGTCACGACCACCACGCGGAACCGGGACGTCTTCACCCCTCAGCCGTCGGCCACGTCACCACCGGAGTTCCGGAATGTGACCCACCCCACAACTGTCCACTGAGGAGGGTCAGGCCATCGCCAGCAGCATCAAGGCCATGCCCAGCGCCATGACGCCGCTGGTACCGCTGCCGAGGCTCCGCAGCGGCGGCCGGGACGCGCGCGCCTCGTCGATCGCCCGGCTCAAGAAGACCAGCCCGGCCACGACGAAGACAGCCACCAGTACCAGCGCGACGGCCGTGACGTCGGCAGGGGTCGCCCCGGCTGCGCCGGACGCGGACATCAGCATTCCCTCGTGTCCCGGCATGTCCATCGTGCCGCCGGGTCCGGCCATGCCGCTCATGGCGCGGGGCATCACGAACACCATCCACGCCATGGCCCCCATCATGACGACGTGGTAGATCGCCACCCGCGGGCCGCCGTGGTCGGCGTGCGCGGTGCCGCTGGCGGCCACGCCGACGAACCAGACCGCGGCCGCGGCGAAGAACACCGTCTGCGGCCAGCGCGCGACGCTCATCGTCGCCGGCCACGCCATCGCCACCATGGCCACGCACATCACCACGTGCAGTGCGTCGCCGGTCCGCTCCGCGGGCGTCCCCTGCCGCAGGCAGCGGTAGGCGCAGAACGTCCCGGTCGCCACGAAGATCGCGGTCAGGATCCAGCGCAGGCCCTCCGCTGTGATCACGCGTCCGCCTTCTGCCGCCGCGCCTCGAGCGCCGCGTCGACGACGAGGAAACCCAGCAGGGACAACCCGAACAGCGGCAGGTAGTACCCGACCACCGCGACCACGACGAGCGTCGGTGCCAGCACCCGCCCGGGGATCCGCCGCCACACGCCGCGCACCGGCGGCCGGCCGACCCGGGCTTCGCCCCGCGTCGGCCTTCGCAGCCACCACATCCGGTAGCCCCACACGATCACGCCGATCAGCGCGACCGCCAAGAGTGTCAGCACGATCTGGTTCCAGATCCCGAACAGGAAGCCCATGTGGGCGTCGATCCCCCAGGTGCTCAGCTTGGCCGCGAGGGTGTAGTCGGCGAAGCGCAGCGTGTCGGTGATGGCGCCGGTCGACGGGTCGACGGCCATCGAGTCGGCCTGCACGGGCCAGCTCCGGCCGACCTGCGCCACGATGTACCCCTTGCCGGGCCCGGCGGGTGGCCGGACCTCGACCGGATCGGTCAGCCCGGCTTGCCGTGTCGCCTCGCGAGCGCCGTCGAAGCCGATGTCGCGTCCGCCGGGGGAAGCGGGAACCGTCGCCGACACCGACGGGCTGGTCCAGTCCAGCTGCGTCCGCAGTTCGGTGATGCTGTTCCCGGCGTACTGCGACCACGTCAGCCCGGTGGCGGAAAGGAACAGCAGACCGATCGCCAGCACCAGCCCGGTCCGGCCGTGCCAGGTCAGCAGCTTGGCGCGGGGACTGGCGGCCGCGGCGCGCTTGCGGCGGACCCGCCCGAACCAGAGCGCGAGCCCGGCGAGCACGACCACCCACAGCCAGCTGGCCGCAAGTTCGCTGTACAGGCGCCCGAAATCACCCATGTGCAGGCTGCGGTGCAGGACGTCGATCCAGCCGCGCAAGGGCATCGCCTGGCCGGAGCCGTAGGTCTCCAGCTGTCCGCGGACGTCGCCGGTGTGCGGGTCGACGAACACCGTCCAGTGGAAGCTGGGCTCCAGGCCCGGCCGGGTGAAGATCACCTGGGTCGTGTCGGTGGGGGTCGGCCCGGGGCGCACCCCGGTCAGCGTGCCGTCCGGCACGAGCGCCTTCGCCATCGCGGCCTGCTGGTCGAGCGGGACGCTCCCGGCCGCCGCCGGGACGTGCAGTTCGTGGTCGTAGACGGACTGTTCCACCTGGGGCGCCCAGACGTAGGCGAGCCCGGTGACGGCGGCGACGAGGAGGAACGGACCGATGAAGACGCCCGCGTAGAAGTGCAGGCGCAGCAGCAGCGGACGGATCGCCGCCCAGCCGAACCGTGGCCCGGCCGGGCTTTCCCGTTCCGGCGCGAGCTCGTCGGAGTTCTGGTCGATGGACATCGGGCTCCCTTCATCCGCCGCCCTCCGGAGAAAAGGTCGGCCCGCGGCCGCCGCTGGTTCCCGGGAATCCGGTGACCCGGCTCACGCCGGTCGGGAAAGGGCTTTCGGCCACCCTAGGGAACTTTGCCCAGCGGGAAGCCGACCACTGGATCGCGGGGATCACCTCGCGTCAGGGCCGGCGGCACCGCTGGGGGTTTTCCACTCCTGAGGCTCCCGGGTCGCCGCCGGCCCGCTCAGCCCGCCGGGGTGAGCACCGCGTCCAGGACTCCCGACTTCACGTCGGCGACGAGCACCGCCAGCTGTTCGCGGCTCATCTCGATCCGCTGGCCGAAGTCGTCGGTGATCACCACCTCGCGCTCCGCCGGAGCGTCGTCGACCAGGTATAGCTCCGGGCACCCGCAGTCGCACTGGCCGCAGAACGTCGCGATGTGCCGCATTCCGGAACCTTGCTCGGACATGACCACCAACTCCTCGTCGCCGGATCCCCTCTTCCGGTAGTCGGCTGCCGGGCCCGTCCGGTTCCCGCCGGGTCTCAGGCCGCGCGCCGGCCGGTGGGCAACTGGGGGAACCGGCGTCCCGGCGCACGCTCCGGCGCATCGCCCGGCACGCCGCCGGCGCGGCCGGTCCCGAACCCGCCCGGGCCGGGCACGCGGTCGGCCGACGGGGGCGCCGGCATCCGCGCGTGCTGTCGCCGCACCGCGAAGAGCAGGACGACCCCGGCGACGACGAGGCCGTGGCTGGCCACCCGGTCGAGCGCGACCTGCCCGGTCGACAGGTCGACGCCCGAGACGATGCCGAGCACGACCACGAACCCGGCGAGGGCGGGCAGGAGGCCGGCGGCGGCCGCCGGGCGCAGCGCGGCCCACAGCAGCCCGATGCCGACGGCGACGTTCCAGG
>NZ_JBSGJD010000105.1:0-29901 GCF_053605405.1 Amycolatopsis sp. NPDC003861 | reverse complement strand
CCGCCATGAAGAAGGCGAACGACGTGACCAGGTACATGATCCCGATCTGCTTGTGGTCCGTCGTGCGGAACAACCGCAGCAGGTACGAACCCTTGACCGACTCGCGCGCGGGGTACGGGCGCGTCGCGATCGGCTTGGGGGCTACGGCCGTCACTCCTGCCTCCAACACTGAAACCTTGTGGTGGTCATCGTCGCGCCACCGGGTCGAACGAGGCCCGATCCGGCGGCTTAGGGGGATCGTAGCCCTCGCTACCGACAGTCGCGCGCACCGGCTGGCAAGATCGGGGCGTGGCCGACGACTACACCCGCGCGGCGGTGCGCGCGGCCCGCGCCGTGACGGCCCGGCTGGGCCTGCCCGCCCACGATCCCGAAGTGCTCCACGAACGCTCGAACGTGCTGGTGAGACTGGGTCCGCTGGTCGCCAGGGTGCCCGCCACCATCCGCCTGGCGCGGACCGGGCCGGCCTGGCAGGAGCGGGACGTGGCGGTGTCGCGGTTCCTCACCGAACGTGGTGTGCGCGTCGTCTCACCCAGCACGGATCCCCCGGCCGGACCCCATTTCGCCGACGGGCTGCCGGTCACTCTCTGGCACCACACCCCGCACGACCCGGACCACCGGTACGCACCGGAAGTCGTCGCTCGGTCGCTCGCCGAGGTGCACGCGGCGCTGCGGGAGTACCCGGGCGAACTACCCCGGCGTGGCCCGCTGGACGACCTCGGCCGCGTCTTCGACCGCCACGACCTGGACCCCCGGTTGCGCGGGGAAGCGGCCCGCCTCGCGGCGGCGTTGCCGGAGGTCGCCGTGCAGCCGCTGCACGGCGACGCCCACCCCGGGAACCTGATCGCCACGCCCGCGGGTCCCTGCTGGCTGGATTTCGAGGACACCTGGCGCGGGCCGCTCGCCTGGGACCTCGGCATCCTCGCCCGGCAGGGCGGCCCAGAATTCCTGGCCGCCTACCCGGGCTCTGTGGACGAAGAGGCGCTTCGCGTGTGTACGCGGCTACGCGAGCTGTACTCGGTCGTGTGGCGATTCGTCATCGCCATCCGATTTCCGCACCGGCTGCCCGAGGCCCGCTCGGCGCTCGATGCCTACTTCTCGTGAGTCGCGGGGTACCAGGAGAGGATCGCCTCGACCACGCCCGCGGGGTCTTCGAGCGGCGTCAGGTGCCCGGCGTCCGGCAGCACGACGAGCGTCGCGCCGTCCATGACCTCGACCATCTCGCTCGCCGCCGCGACCGGGGTGATCGGGTCCTCTTCGCCGACGATCACCAGCGCCGGGACGTCCGAGTCCCGCAGCAGGTCCAGTGAACCGGGCCGGGTCCGCAGCGCCAGCGCGGTCCAGGAGATCCCGGACGGCGGCTGCGATTCGATGATCTCCCGGACCGTCTCGACGAGCTCGGGACGCTGTTCCCGCGTCGATCCGGCCAGGAGGTTGGGCAGGTTCGCCTCGGCGAGCCAGGTCTCGGTGCCTTCGCGGTCGACGCGGGCGGCGACGTCCAGCCGCGTCTGCGCGGCCTCGGGGGTGTCGGGCGTGGCCTTGGTGTCGATGAGCACGAGCCCGCCGACCCGCTCCGGCGCGAGCCGCAGCAGGGCCATGGCGAGGTAGCCGCCCATCGAGCAGCCCCCGAGCACGACGCGGTCGAGGTCCAGTCGGTCGAGCAGGGCGACGACGTCCCGCGCGGCGTCTTCGAGGCTCGGCTCGCGATCGGTCTCCGGCAGCGGCGAGCGGCCGAGCCCGCGCTGGTCCGGGGTGATCACCCGAAGGTGTGAAGCGAGGGGCGCGCGCACCGCGTTCCACATGCGGGAATCCAGGGGGAAGGCGTGGAGGAGGACCAGCGGCAGTTCGGTCATGGGCGCCATTTTGTCGGACCCCCTCGCTAGCTTCGCCGATGTGTTCACCGACATCGAAACCGACCGGCTCCGGCTGCGTCCGCTCCACGAGGCGGACAGGCAGGCGATGGTCGACATCCACACGGACCCGCGCACCAACCGCTTCCACCCCGACCCGCCCGACGTGCCACGAGCGTCGGCGATGTTCTCGGAGTGGCTGGCGCACTGGTCGGAGCACGGCTTCGGCTACCCGGCAGTCCTCGAGCGCGGCGGAACGGAGGTCCTCGGAATGTGCGGGGTGCGGCTGCGCGAGTTCCACGGCGAGAAGGTCCTCAACCTCGGCTACCGCTTCCGCCCGTCGGCGTGGGGCAAGGGGTACGCGGTGGAGGCGGGCCAGGCGGTCCTGGCGTGGTGCGCCCGCGAGCTGCCGTCCGTGCCGGTGCTGGCGAGCGTGAGCATCGCGAACAAGCCCTCGCTCAGGGTGGCCGAGCGCCTGGGCTTCGCGGAGTACACGGAGGAGATGTACGAGGGCGCGATGTCGAGGCACTACCGGCGCTGACCCGCCGGTCGTTGTTTGACAACTCCAGAGTGAACCCGGCCGGCCACCTCACCGCCGGCGGGACGGCCGCCGCCGGGCCCGAGCTTCCCAGCAGGCCCGGTGCCAGTGCCGCCGGTCCGCGACCGACCCGGTCTCGTCGGCGGGCCAGACGACGAGGTGCGGCGTTCCCGGCCGGATCTCGTGGTCGCACCCGGGGCAGCGGTAGACCTTCGTGGCCTGGCTCCCGGGCACGGTCCGCACGAGCCAGTCCCCGTCCACCCCGGACTCGGCCCGCGCCCACCCGGCGGCGGCCCCGAGGTCACGCTCGGGCGGCCCGCCCTCCGAACGGCGGCCGGGACGGTTGCGTCGTGGCACGCCCAAACGGTAACCGCCACCCACCCGACCCAACCCCCAGGCACCCGAGTCGACGCCCAAGCACCCGGAACCGGACACACCCGAGCCCACCCGCGCGTGTCGTCCCTCCAGGTACGCGTGTCGTCCGCCCGGGTACGGCCTACCCCTGGGCCAACGCCAGCGGCACCAGCTGTTCGGCACTCGTGAGCGACCCGTGCTGCCCGACCAGCGACGTCTCGACGGCCTCCGCGAGCCCCCGCACCATCCCGAACCGGTCCCGGGCCGCGGCCACCACGTCGCCGATCCGCGGCAGCACCCGGTCGCTCACCGTGTGCCCGAACCAGCCCTCCGCGACGGCCTCTTCGCGCGAGCGCACCCAGGCCCGCTCGCCCAGCACCGCCCGCCAGGCCGCGAGGACGTCCGCGGCCGCACCCGGCTCGGTGTAGACGTGCCGGGCCCGGACCTCGCCCCCGAACGTCCGGACGCCGGCCAGCAGCTCCGGGACGTCTTCGAGGTCGAGCTTGTCCTCGACGGTCACCATCCCGTGGTCGGCCACCACCGCGAGCAGCGCGCCGGGCGGCAGACCGTCCACAAGGGACTCGACGAGCCGGTCGATCTGCCGCAGCTGCATCCGCCAGGCGGTCGAACCGGGGCCGTAGACGTGCCCCAGCAGGTCGAGTTCGCTGTGGTAGGCGTAACAGAACGCGCGCCCGCCGAGCACCGACAACGTCCGCGCGGCGAGGTCGCCCAGCGCGTGGACCCCGGCGTACTGCGCGCCGCTCTGGGTGGCCAGGGTCAACGCCGTGTCGCGGAACTTGGCCGACGACACCACGGCCGCTTCGATGCCCGCCGCGGCGGCGCGCTCGAACGTCGTCGGCAGCGGCTGCACCTCGCGGGGCGGGAGGGCGCCCCGCAGGTCGCTGCCGTCCTCGTGGCTGCACCAGCGCAACGCGTTGAGCACGCCGGTGCCGGGCATTTCGAAGGTGTAGCCGACCATCCCGTGCTCGCCCGAGGCGAGCCCGGTCCCGATCGCGGCCACCCCGGCGGCCGTCGTCGACGGGAAGCCCACGCGCAGCGATTCGCGGGCGAGCTCGGTCAGCACCGGGGCGTCCGCCGCGTGCTCGGCGAGCAGCTCCCAGCCGAGCCCGTCGACGAGCAGCACGCCGGCGCTGCGGGCCTCCGGCAACGCCAGTGCGTTCCCGCAACCGGGCACCCCGAGCGCGGCGAGCAGGGACGGGACGACCTGGCCGAGGTGCGGGACGTCGGCGAGCGAGGGCGGCTGCACGCGCCCAGCTTCCCATCCCCGGGCGCCTCCGGCGATAATCGCGGCATGCCGACCTACGCCTACCGCTGCCGCGAGTGCACCGAGACGTTCGAGCTCCTGCGCCCGATGAGCGAATCCGGCGCGCCGGCGGCCTGCCCGGAGGGCCACGCCGACACCGTCAAGCTGCTCACCACGGTCGCCCTCACCGGGGCCGCGAGCGGTCCCGCGGCCCCGGCCGGCGGTGGCGGTGGCTGCTGCGGAGGCGGCTGCTGCGGTTAGACCGCCTTCAGCGCCTGCTCCAGGTCGGCCCACAGGTCCTCGACGTCCTCGAGGCCGGCGGACAACCGGATCAGCTGGTCGGAGACCCCGGCGCCGTGGCGGTCGCCCTCGTCGACGATCCGGTGGCTGATCGAGCCCGGGTGCTGGATCAGCGTGTCGACGCTGCCCAGGCTGACGGCCGGCGTGATCAGCCGGACGGCCCCGATCAGGGCGTGCGGGTCGCCGTCGACCTCGAACGCCACCAACGGCCCACCGAGCCGCGGGTAGTGGACGGCGGTCACGGCCGGGTGCTCGCCGAGCCGTGACGCCAGGGTCGCCGCGGTCGCCGAGGCCGCGTTGACGCGCAGGGGCAGCGTGGAAAGCCCGCGCAGCAACAGGTATCCGGCGAGCGGGTGCAGCACGCCGCCGGTCGCGAAGCGGATCTGCCGCAGCCGGGCGGCTTCCGCCGCGTCGCAGGCGACGATCCCGCCCATCACGTCGCCGTGGCCGCCGAGGAACTTCGTCGCGCTGTGCAGCACGATCCGCGCGCCGTGGCGGCCCGGGCGCTGGAGCACCGGAGTCGCGAAGGTGTTGTCCACCAACAGCGGCACCTCTCCGCACACGCGAGCCAGCTCGGCGATGTCGGCCTCGGCCAGGGTCGGGTTCGCCGGCGTCTCGACGAACACCAGCCCGGTGTCCGGCCTCAGTGCGGCGGCGACACTGTCGGGCGCGGCCCAGGTGACCTCCGTGCCGAGCAGCCCGGACTCGAGCAGGTGGTCGCTGCAGCCGTAGAGCGGGCGCACCGCGACGACGTGGCGTTTCCCTTGCGCCACCGCGGAAAGCAGGCAGGCCGAGACGGCGGCCATGCCACTGGCGAATGCGACGCCGTGTTCGAACCCCTCCAGCTCGGCGAGCGCCCGCTCGAACCGCTCGACGGTCGGGTTGCCCACCCGGCCGTAGATCGGCGGCCCGTCGAGTTCGGCGCCCGCGGCGAAGGCGTCGATCCGGGCGGCTTCGGCGGCACTGTCGCGGGACGGGTAGGTCGTGGACAGGTCGAGCGGAGCGGCGTGCACGCCGAGGTCCGTGAGATCGTCACGGCCGGCGTGGACGGCTCGCGTGCGCAGCGAGGAAGTCATGGCAGCATGGTCGAGCTTTCCCCGGGCCGGGGGCAACACTCTCGGATATCATTCGGCGATGTCCGCATCCGTCGAACTGAGTCCGGTCGATCTCGAAATCCTGCGCCTGCTGCAGAACGATGCCCGGATCACCAACAAGGACCTCGCGGCCGCGGTCGGCATCGCGCCGTCGACGTGCCTGGATCGCGTCGCCCGGCTGCGGGACACCGGCGTGATCACCGGGCAGCACGCGTCGGTCGACGCGGCCAAGCTGGGCCGGCCGCTGGAGGCGTTCCTGTTCGTCCAGGTCCGCCCGCACCGGCGGCCGCTGGTGGACCCGTTCATCGAGCACCTGCTCTCACTGCCGGAGGTGCGCGCGGTCTACCACCTGACCGGGCCGGACGACTTCCTCGCGCACGTCGCGACCAGCTCGGCCGGGGAGCTGCAGCGGCTGGTCCTCGACGAGCTGACCGCGCGGGACGAGGTCGCCCGCGTGCACACCAACCTGGTGTTCCAGCACTGGAGCGGCGGCCCGCTGCTGCCGCCGGGGGCCTGAGCTCAGAGCGTCTCGAGCCAGCGGCGGGTCTCGCGCGGGGACGTCAGCCGGACGACGGCGGGCCCGGGCGGCTCGGCGGCCCACGCCCGGATGCGGTCCCGCTTGCGCGCGAACGACGCGAAGTGCCAGCGGATGATCGAGTCCGCGGAGAACACCTGGCGGAACGACTCGACGTTGCCGTTGCAGATCCGCTGCCGGGTCACCGCCCGCACGAACGTCCGGCGCACCAGGCGGCCCAGCGAAAGCCAGCGTGGGTAGTCGAGGCCCACGATGAGCTGTGCGCGGGGCAGCACGACGTCCTGCCACTTGCTGTAGACGGCGTCGAGGACCCAGCGCTCCCGGGCGCAGACCTCGGCGATCCGGCGATGCTGCTCCTCCTCCGGGGTGCCGACCCAGCCCGGCTGCCAGCAGATGTCGTCCGCGGAGTGGTAGGGCAGGCCGGCGCGCTCGGCGATCCGGGCCGCGAGCGTGGACTTGCCCGACCCGGTGACGCCGACGATGACGATGCGCTCAGGCCTCGAGGTCACGGGCGGGCTCCCGCGGTCCGCGGTAGGGCAGGGTCTGGCTGTAGACGAGGTTCGTGGTCGTGCTGCCGAACTGGCACAGCTCGTCGACCGTGCGCTCGAGGTGGGCCATCGAGGCCGCGGCGATCTTGAGCGTGTAGCAGTCGTCGCCGGTGGTGCGGAGGCATTCGAGGATCTCCGAACGCTCGCCGAGCAGCTTGTGCAACGGCTCGTGGCGGCTGCCCGGGTACTTGAGGCGGACCACGGCGAGCACCGGGTAGCCGACCTTGCCGAGGTCGATTTCCGCGCGGTAGCCGCTGATCACGCCGGCGGTCTCGAGCCGCCGGAGCCGTTCGGTCGCCGCGGACGCGCTGAGGTTCACGCGGCGGCCGAGCTCGGTGAGCGGCAGCCGGGCGTCGCGCTGGAGCTCGGCCAGGATGGCCCAGTCCGTCGGATCGAGACTCTCGGTCATCCGCCGAACATACCGTGGGATCCACGGCGGAACGGGCCGAACGCCGTGATCGTTCCCTTCCGGATTCGGGCAAAACGTCGATAGCCTTTCCGGGTGAAGATCGGCGTGAACGTCCCCAATTTCGGGCCCGGCACGAACCCGGGTGTCCTGCGCGCCTGGGCGCAGACGGTCGAAGGCCTCGGCTACGACCTGCTGATGGTGTCCGACCACGTCGCCATCACGCCGGACGTCGCCGGCCAGTACCCGGCGCCGTTCTACGAGCCGTTCACGACGCTGTCGTGGCTGGCCGGGGTGACGCAGCGGGTGCGGCTGGGCACCACGGTGCTCGTGGTGCCGTACCGGCATCCCCTGCTGGTGGCGCGGATGGCGGCGAACCTCGACGAGCTCAGCGGCGGCGGCCGGCTGGTGCTCGGCGCCGGGATCGGCTGGGCGAAGCAGGAGTTCGACGCGCTGGGCGTGCCGTTCGAACAGCGCGGCAAGCTCACCACCGAGCACCTGCGGGCGATCCGTGCCGCGTGGGCCGACACGGACGACTACCGCGCGGGGTCGATCCCCCTGTGGCTCGGCGGGCACAGCGACGCCGGGCTGCGGCGGGCGATCGAGCTCGGCGACGCGTGGCACCCGCTGCGGCTGACGATGGCCGGGTTCCGGGAAACGCTGGGGCGTCTGGAAAAGCTGGCCGGGGACAGGCCGGTGCCGGCCTTCGCGCCGCGGATCCTGTTGCGGGTGACGGCGGCGCCGGTGACCGGGCCGGGCCGGCGTGCCGGGGAAGGCACGCTCGAGCAGGTCGTCGACGACCTGGCGCAATTGCGGGCGATGGGGGCGGACACCGTCGTGCTCGACCCGTTCGACTCGGACCCGGCCGAAACGCTGCGCCCGGAGGTGGCGTGGCGGGATCTCGCGGCGGTGGCCGCATCCTGGAGGGAGAACCTGTGAAGGACACCGAAGAAGCCCTGCTGCGGCGGGCGATCGAACTCGCCCGCGAGGCGCGCGAGGAGCACGGCAACCCGCCGTTCGGCTCCCTGCTGGCCGACGCCGACGGGAAGGTCCTGGTCGAGGACCGCAACACCTCGTTGACCGACAACGACATCACGGCCCACCCGGAGCTGAAGCTGGCCCGCTGGGCGGCGCAGAACCTGGACCCGGAAACCGCGGCGGCCACGACGATGTTCACCAGCACGCAGCCGTGCGGCATGTGCACCGGGGCGATCGAGCGGTCCGGGCTCGGCCGCGTCGTCTACGCGTTGTCGACGGAGCAGTTCCTCACGCTGCGGCCGCCGCTCACGTGGGGCCGGCACAAGATGGAGGGTCCCGCCCTGTTCGACGAGGCCCGCGTGCCGGTCGAGGGCTATTACCAGTGACGGGTTACCAGGTGCGTCCGGTGGCGCGCATCGAGTCATCCCTGGCGGACCGCGCGTCGGCTCCGAAGCAGGGTGACGAGGGCGCGCCACCGTCCCGGGTGGTGTTCGAACCGGAATTCGCCCCGGCGGCGGCCGATCTCCGCCCGGGCGACCGCCTGGTCCTGTTGACGTGGCTGCACGAAGCGGACCGCGACGTCCAGGCGGTCCACCCGCGCAGCGATCCGGCCCGCCCGTTGCAGGGCGTGTTTTCGACGCGCTCACCGGACCGCCCGAACCCGATCGGCCTCCACACGGTGACGGTGACGGCGGTCGAGGGCAGCACGCTCACCGTCACCGGCCTGGAAGCGATCGACGGCACGCCGGTGCTCGACGTCAAGCCCGTCCTCGGCGAGGTGGCCGAGCGCTGATCAGTAGTCCTTGAAGCCCTTCCCGGTCTTCCGCCCCAGCCGGCCGGCCGTCACGAGGTGCTCCAGCAGCGGCGCCGGCGCGAAGCCCTCTTCGCGGAACTCGTTGTAGAGCGTCCGCTGGATGGCCAGCGAGACGTCGAGGCCGACGACGTCCAGCAGTTCGAACGGGCCCATCGGCAGGCCGCAGCCGACCTTCATGGCCGTGTCGATGTCGTCCGCGCCCGCGTAGTGGGCCTCCAGCATCTTCACCGCGTCGTTCAAGTACGGGAACAGCAACGCGTTGACGATGAAACCCGCGCGGTCGCCGCAGTGCACCGCGTGCTTGCCGACCGCGTCGCAGACCGCGCTCGCCGTCGCCACCACGTCCGGGGCGGTCGCGATCGTCGAGACCACCTCGACCAGCTTCATCACCGGGGCCGGGTTGAAGAAGTGGAGACCGACCACATCGGACGGCCGGGACGTCGCGGCCGCGCACTCGATCACCGGCAGCGAGGACGTCGTCGTGGCCAGCACAGCACCGGGGCGGACCACCTCGTCCAGCGCCGAGAACACCGCCTGCTTGACCGCCAGCTCCTCAGCCACCGCCTCGACGACCAGGTCGACGTCGGCCAGCGCCTCGAAGTCGGTGACCGGGGTGATCCGGGCCAGCGCCACCGCGGCGTCCTCTTCGGACAGCTTGCCCTTGACCACGGCCTTGTCGAGCGACTTCTTGACGCGCGCCACCGACGCCTGGGCCTTCTCCAGGCTCCGGGCGCGCAGCACGACGTCGAGGCCGCGCTTGGCGAACACCTCCGCGATGCCGGTGGCCATCGTGCCCGTCCCGACCACGCCTACCCTCGCCACCGGGCGCGGCGGAACACTGTCCGCTGTGGACACGACGCCGGACGTGACCACGTTGGGCGAGTCCGGGGCGTCGTAGGTGTAGAAGCCCCGGCCGGTCTTGCGGCCCAGCAGGCCGGCCGTGATCATCTGCTTGAGCAGCGGCGCGGGCGCGTGCAGGCGATTGCGGGACTGGTGGTACATCGTGTCGAGGATTTCGTTCGCGGTGTCCAGCCCGATCAGGTCGAGCAGCGCGAGCGGGCCCATCGGGTAGCCGCAGCCGAAGCGCATCGCGGCGTCGAGGTCCTCTCGGGTGGCGTAGCGCTGCTCGTACATCCGCACCGCGTGGTTGAGGTAGCCGAACAGCAGTGCGTTGGCGATGAAGCCGGCCCGGTCGCCGATCACCACCGGCACCTTGCCGAGCCGCTCGGAGAACTCGACGACCTCGGCGATCACCTCCGGCTCGGTCACCACGGTCTTGACGATCTCGACGAGCTTCTGCACCGGCGCCGGGTTGAAGAAGTGCATGCCGACGACCTTGCCGGGCCGCGCGGTGTGCACGCCGATCTCGGTGATCGACAGCGACGACGTGTTGGACGCGAAGACCACTTCGGGCCGGGTGATCTTGTCCAGCTCGGCGAAGACTTCGGCCTTCAGCTCGAGGCTCTCCGGGATCGCCTCGATCACCAGGTCCACTTCGGACAGATCCGACAGGGACGTGCCGTACCGGATCCGGCCCAGCAGGGCCTCGCGCCCGGGGGCGTCCAGCTTGCCGCCGGAGAGCGCCCGTTCGGTCGAGTGCTCGAGGTGACCGCGGCCGCGGGCGATGCCGGCTTCGTCGACTTCGACCGTGACGACGTCGAGCCCGCTGCGGGCGAGCACTTCGGCGATGCCGGCCCCCATGGTGCCCAGGCCGACCACACCGACCGTCGAAATGTCCCGCGCCATCGAGGCCTCCAGAGATGTTACTCGCTGGTAATTGGCCTCGATACTGCCACGGGGCACCGCCGGAGCCCAGACGGAATCGAGTCAGTACGGCTCAAGTCACCCGGTCGGCGAGTGCGGCTTCACTCGCCGAAATTGCCGTCCACCAGCTCTTTCGCCTTCTCCAGCGCGGCGGACGCCTGTGGCCCGCGCGCCCGGACGCGGATCCGGTCGCCCTGGCGTGCGCCGAGCGACATCAGGGCCAGGACGCTGTGGCCGTCGGCTTCCTGGTCGCCGAGCCGCACGGTCACCTCGGCGTCGAACTCGCTGAGCGTGCGCACCAGCACCGCAGCGGGCCGGGCGTGCAGCCCGACGTCGTTGTGCAGCTCCAGCTCGACTTCGGCGGCGTCGGGCGGAGCCTCCTCGGCGGGCGCCAGGTCGTCCGGGATCCCGGCCGCCGCGGCGGCCTCGGCCACCGCCTTGCGGCCCTGCCCGGCCTGCGCCGCGACCGCCGCCGCGATCGCGCCCTCGACCAGCGGGCCGTCCGCGACGATCGCGGCCGAGGGGTCGGCCAGCGACTCGACGGCGAGCTCGGCCGTCATCTGCGCGCTGCCCAGGTCGTAGAGCAGCACGACGCCGTCGCCGGAGTCGGCGCGCTGGGTGGCGGCGACGACCTCGTCGTAGTCCGTGCCGATCGAGCCGTCGGAGAGGCCGCCGGCCGGGAGGATGGTGACGTCCGGCGCCATCTGGGCGGCCAGCTCGGCCAGGCCTTCGGCGAGCTTCGCACTGTGCGACACGAGCACGATTCCCACGCTCACCGGGCGGCCTCCGCGAACGCCCGCAGCAGCAGCGCCGACGACCGGGCGCCGGGGTCCAGGTGCCCCACGGCCCGCTCACCGAGGTAGGACGCCCGGCCCTTCCGCGGCACCAGGTCCACTGTGGACTCCGCGCCGGTGTCGGCCGCGTCGGCCGCCGCGGTCAGCACCGCGGCGACGTCCCCGCCGCCCTCGGCCGCCTTCTCCGCGGCCGCCACCGCGGGGATCAGGGCGTCGACCATGGTGGCGTCGCCGCCCACGGCCTTGCCGCGGGCCTGGACGCCTTCGAGGCCGGCGCGCAGCGCGTCCAGCAACGCCGGGACGTCGACGGTCTCGACGGCACCCAGCTTGGCCGAGGCACGCAGGAAAGCCGTGCCGTACAACGGGCCCGCGGCCCCGCCGACCTTCGAAATCAACGTCGTCGCGACGAGCTTGAGCACCCCGCCCGGCGTGTCCGGAACCGCCGAATCGAGCGCCGCCACGACGGCCGCGAAGCCGCGGTTGAGGTTCTCGCCGTGGTCGCCGTCGCCGATCGCGCGGTCGAGGTCGATCAGTTCCACGCGGTGCTCGGCGACCACCGCCGCGGCGGCGCGCACCGCCGCCGCGACCCCCGCGGCCTCACACGCCATCAGAGCCCCCACCGCAGGGCCGCGGTGTTGACCGGGGCGTCCCACAACTCGGTCAGCTCGTCGTCCAATTTGAGCAACGTCAGGCTCATCCCCTGCATCTCGAGGCTGGTGATGTACGGGCCGACCAGCCGGCGTTCGACCACGATCCCACGGTCGGCCAGGAGCCGCTCGGCGATGCCGTGGGCCAGGTAGAGCTCGACCAGCGGGGTGCCGCCCATCGAGTTGGTGAACAGCAGCACGCGGTCGCCCGAGGCGAACGGCAGGTCGGACACGACCGCCTCGACCATCCGGGCCACCAGCGCGTCGGCCGGCTCGGCCGGGAGCCGCTCGCGGCCCGGCTCGCCGTGGATGCCGATGCCGAATTCGATCTCGTCGTCGGCGAGGTCGAAGCTGGGGGTGCCGGCGTGCGGCACGGTCGGCGCGGTGAGCGCGACGCCGATCGACCGGACCTGGCCGATCACCTTCTGTGCCAGCGCGGTGACGGCGTCGAGCGAGTCGCCGCGCTCGGCCGCGGCGCCGGTGATCTTCTCCAGCAGCACCGTGCCGCCGACCCCGCGGCGGCCCGCGGTGTACGTCGAGTCCTTGACCGCGACGTCGTCGTCGATCACGACGCTGCGCACCTCGAGGCCCTCGGCGGCGGCCAGCTCGGCGGCCGTCTCGAAGTTCAGCACGTCGCCGGTGTAGTTCTTCACGATGAGCAGTGCGCCCGCGTCGCCGGTGGTCGCGGTGACGGCGGCCTGCACCGCGTCCGGCGTCGGCGAGGTGAACACCGCGCCGGGCACGGCCGCGGCGAGCATGCCGTGGCCGACGAACCCGCCGTGCAGCGGCTCGTGCCCGGACCCGCCGCCGGAGATCACGGCGACCTTGCCCGCGACCGGCGCGTCGGCTCTGATCACGACGTCCGGGTCGTACTGGACGCGGAGGACGTCGGCGTGCGCGGCGGCGAGCCCCCGCAGCGACTCGGCGACCACGTTCGCCGGATCGTTGATGATCTTCTTCACGGCAGCCTCCGGCGCATCGGCGGGTGGGGTGTCCCCTTCCTACCTCTCCGCGCGGCCCGCCGCCAGATCAGGGTTTGGGGAGCTTGGTGACCACGTTCTTCGCGACGGTCACCGCCTTGCCGCACGGATCGGTGTCGTTGTCGGCATACCCCTGGTAGTCCACCTGGGCCAGTTCGACGTCGTCGCCCTGCCACGGCCGGTGCTGCCACTCGACCTTGCACCGCGCCGAACCGCCGGTCGCCTGCTTCTGGAAGCCGGTCACGCCGTTGCCGAGGTCCACCTTGGAGTTGCCGTCGCCGACGAGCGGGGGCAGGCCCGGCCGGAACCCGACCGTCACCGCCGGGCCGCGGTCCCGCCACTCGCACGAGTGCAGACCCGAGGGAGCGGGCTTCGCCGACGGCACGACGGCGGTCACCGCCGCGGCGTCGGCCATCGCGCACGGTTCGGCGGTCAGCACGGTGCCGGCGGGTGTCGAGTACTTCTCCGGCGAGTTGTGCACCTTCTGGACGACGGCTTCGGCGAGTGCCTGCCCGGGGCGGCAGGGGTCACCGGCGTAGGTGACCGACACCTCGAGCGCCACATCCGGGTTCAGCGCCGTCATCACGGCGACGGTGCAGTCGGTGTCGCCGGTCTTGTTCACGCGCAGCGGCAGCCCGCCGGCCACCCCGGTCGTCTTGTCCGCCCGCGGCACGAGGGTGCTGCCGATCTCCAGCTCGAGCCGGATTTCCTTGCCGCCGGGGTCCTTCACCTTGTTGCTGCAGGTGTCGAAGGCGATCGACGACGGCGACGGGTCGGCCTCGACCGTGCCGAGGCCGAGTGCGCCCAGCGCGTCCTTGGTCAGGAACTGGCACGGCTGGATCGTGCGGAGCACGCCGGCCGCCACGGCGGCGTCGGTGATCGGGCCGTCGGGGACCTGGCCGGAGCCGGCCGCCGCGGGCACCGTCGTCCGGGCGAAGTTGGACTTGCCGAGGTCCGGCCCGCACGCCGTCAGCGGCAGCGCGAGCGCGGTGACCAGCAGGAACAGCTTCGGGAGACGGCGGTGCCGAACGTCTGGGAACACGCGATGCACGGTAGCGGCACCCGAACGCCGCTGTCCGGACAACCCGGCTATTCGGCCGCCGCCGGTGTGTCGCCGGTCTCCGGCTCGGCCGGCACGACGAGCGGGCGCACCAGGGCCCAGGTGACGAACAGCGCGGCGACCACCAGCATGCCGATCCCGGCCCACAGGTTGATGTTGACGTCGGCCGCCTTCTTGAGCTCCTCGTCGGAGGTGAAGCCGATGCCCATCACGGTGAGGATGACGCCGTAGACGCCGATCAGCAGGGCGATGATCAGCCGGATGTCGAAGGCGCCTGCCTTGTGCGCGCGCGGCTGCGACTCGGTAGCCATTCCGACCTCCTAGAAGATGATGTTCAGGGCGATGGTCAGGACGAGCACGATGCCCGCGAGCAGGCCCGGCTTGCGGTACCAGCCCGCGTTCTCGCCGGTCGCGTCGTGCTGGCGCGTCTCCTTCGGCGTCAGCGAGTAGACCAGGCCGACCAGCTCTTCGTCCGGCTTCGGCTTGGTCGCCAGCGAGACAACGACACTCACCACGATGTCGACCACGAAGGCGACACCGGCGGCCACGAAGCTGGTGCCCTGGCCCTCCAGGCCGATCACCCCGGCCTGCGACAGGCCCCAGATCGTGATCGCGGACGCGGTACCGAGCACCAGGCCGCTCCAGCCGGCGTGCGGGGTCATCCGCTTCCAGAACATGCCCAGGATGAACGTCGCGAACAGCGGCGCGTTGAAGAAGGAGAACAGGTCCTGCAGGTAGTTCAGGATGTTGCCGGAGTTCGACGCGATGAACGCCGTGCCGATCGCGAGGATCGTGCCGGCCGAGGTCACCACGCGGCCCAGGTTCAGGTAGTAGTGGTCCGGCTTGTCCTTCTTCACGTACGTCTGCCAGATGTCGTACGTGAAGACCGTGTTGAACGAGCTCAGGTTCGCCGCCATGCCGGCCATGAACGAGGCCAGCAGTCCGGCGATGGCGATGCCGAGCATGCCGTTCGGCAGCAGGTCGCGCATCAGCAGCAGGAGCGCGTTGTTGAACGTGACACCGCTGTCGGCCTTGCCGCCGTCGAGCAGCACCTGCTTGTCCTTGACGTACTCGGACACGGTGACCGCGGCGATCATGCCGGGGATGATGACGATGAACGGGACCAGCATCTTCGGGAAGGCACCGATGATCGGGGTCCGCCGCGCGGCCGACATGCTCTTCGACGCCATCGCGCGCTGGACCTCGACGAAGTTCGTCGTCCAGTAACCGAAGGAGAGCACGAACCCGAGGCCGAAGACGATGCCCAGCACCGAAAGGATGCTGTTGCCGAAGCCGGTCAGGTTGTCACCGGGCCACGAGTGCAGCTGCGCGGTGCCGCCCGGGCTGTTGGTCACCTTGTCGACCAGGCCCTGCCAGCCGCCGACCTTGACCAGGCCGATGATCGTCAGCGGCACCAGCGCGATGACGATGACGAAGAACTGCAGGACCTCGTTGTAGATGGCGGCGGAGAGGCCGCCGAGCGCGGTGTAGGAGAGCACGATCGCGGCGGCGACGATGATCGACACCCACAGCGGCCAGCCCAGCAGCAGGTTCACCACGCTGGCCAGCAGGAAGAGGTTCGCGCCCGCGATGAGGATCTGGGCCGCGGCGAAGCTGACGCCGTTGACCAGGTGGGCCGGCTTGCCGAAGCGCCGCCGCATGAACTCCGGGACGCTGCGGACCTTGGAGCCGTAGTAGAAGGGCATCATCACGATGCCGAGGAACAGCATCGCCGGGATGGCGCCGATCCAGAAGTAGTGCACGGTCGGCAGGCCGTACTGGGCGCCGTTGGCCGACATGCCCATCACCTCGACCGCGCCGAGGTTCGCCGAGATGAAGGCCAGGCCGGTGACCCAAGCGGGCAGCGACCGGCCGGACAGGAAGAAGTCGAGGCTGCTCGACACCTGCCGCCGCGCCAGGTACCCGATGCCGAGCACGAGCGCGAAGTAGAACGCCAACTCGATGTAGTCGATCGCGCTCGCGTCGAGTCGCAGGTTCGCATCGGCTAGGACGAGCACCCGACCCACCTCCGGCAGTTCCCTATTTCAAACAGGACAAGATCCGACAGGAATCACCAGCATCCCGTCGGATCCGGACAGTACTGCATGGATTCAGGGTCGGCACGCCGACGTGTCCAAAATGGTCAGAGGGCGCGTTCTCCCGGCCTTGACCAGGGAGAACGCGCCCTCGTTCCGCGCGCCGCGGGAGCGGCGGGGATCAGCGGTCGGTCGGAACGGCGATCTCGCCGTCCTCGGCGATCAGGTGGGCCAGCACGTCGTCGGGCAGGTAGGTCCGGTGCGGGTAACCCGGGCCCCACGAGTTGAGGATCGGCACGGCGCCGAGCTCGTCGGCCCGCGGGTTGGCGAGCACCGAGTGCACGTCGTCGACCGACTTCGCCCAGCGGAACGCCTTGATGCCCTGCTTGGCCTCGGCGGTGTACTTCTCGCGGGTGTGCCAGTCGTCGTTGCCGTAGGAGTCGTCCCACAGGACGTGCCCGGTGTCCTTGAGCACCTCGGCCGCGGCCCGGACCGACGTGCCGTTCTCGTCGCCGGGGTTGGTCTCGGGCCACTCGTCGCGCTTCTTGGCCGAGTCCCAGAGCCAGCGGGCCGCGTACTCGCTGCCGTTGAAGATCGACATGCACCGCGACCAGCCGAAGCCGACGCAG
Organism: Amycolatopsis sp. NPDC003861; assembly: GCF_053605405.1. Lineage (NCBI taxonomy): Bacteria > Bacillati > Actinomycetota > Actinomycetes > Pseudonocardiales > Pseudonocardiaceae > Amycolatopsis > Amycolatopsis sp. NPDC003861. The sequence continues at coordinate 13,313 of NZ_JBSGJD010000105.1, read as the reverse complement.
GCGCCTTCGTGGCCCTGGTCGTAGAACGCGTACCAGGCGTCGGTGTCCGGGGTGCCGCCCGGCTCGAGGCACACGCAGTGGCCGCCGCGGATCCGGCCGAGCTTCTTGACGCCGGCCTTCGCGATGAAGAACTCGCCGGACTTCTCGTCCTGCTCGGGCTGGTCGAACGCCGAGTACCAGTTGACGCCGATCACCACCGGCGCCCGGGTGGGCCGGTCTTCGTCGGCCAGCGCGCCGAGCGGATACCTTTCCACGTGCCGCCAGTCGTCCGGAATGAACCGGCCCAGGCGCGGGTCGGCCGGATCGGAACCGAGTGGGCGATAACGCATGACTTCCTCCTTGCGTGCAGGCGAAAATGCGCACACGCCGGCCGGATGGCATGCGCACCCCGAGCTCGAAGGCGGACTGAAACGTTGGCACGACGAAGAAAGACGGCCGAGCGCACCACCCTCCGGCCACGCCGGACGCACCGGCGGAACCCCTCGAATCGAGTGTCGCACGAAAACGCCGAATAAGATCCCGAACTCACCCGAACAGCGCAGGAATCACGGTGAAAAAGTTTCCGCTGACCACCCGCGCACCTATCGGGTCAAAGATTTCCTGGCAGAGCAATAATCACCGAATCAGATACACCGATTTCGGCATCGATTCGGTATCGGCACCGAGATACGTCCCTTCGGGCGACCGCGGGGTCAATTTTTCAACGCCCTGCGGTCAGTCTGCCACGCGCCGGAACCGCGGCACCCGGCCGTCCGGTGTCTCGACCGTCTCCGCGAACATCGCCGCCGGACGCACCCATAGCCCGCGCTCGCCGTAGAGCGCGCGGTACACCACGAGTTCCTCTTCCGTCTCGCTGTGCCGGGCCAGGCCCAGCACCTCGTACTCGCCGCCCTTGTAGTGGACGTACCGACCCGGCTCCACCTCAGAACAGCCGGAACTCGTCGGACTCGATGCCGCGGAGTTCGTCGTAGTCCAGGGTCAGGCAGCGGATGCCGCGGTCCTCGGCCAGCGTGCGGGCCTGCGGCTTGATGATCTGGGCCGCGAAAACGCCCTGCACCGGCGCCAGGAGCGGGTCGCGGTTGAGCAGCTCGAGGTAGCGCGTCAGCTGCTCGACGCCGTCGATTTCGCCGCGGCGCTTGATCTCGACCGCCACCGAACGGCCGTCGGCGTCGCGGGCCATGATGTCGACCGGGCCGATCGCCGTGGGGAATTCGCGGCGGACCAGCGTGTAGCCGTCGCCGAGGGTCTTGATGTGCTCGGCGAGCAGTTCCTGCAGGTGCGCTTCCACGCCGTCCTTCTGCAGGCCCGGTTCCGCGCCCAGGGCCTGGGAATAGTCGTGGAAGATCTCGTCGATCGAGATCACCAGCTTTTCGCCCTGCTTGTTTTCGACGATCCAGAGCTTGCCGTCCTCGATCAGCCAGCACGGCGGGCTCATCCAGTTCAACGGCTTGTACGCACGGTCGTCGGAGTGCACCGACACCGAGCCGTCGGACTTGACGAGCAGCAGGCGGGTGGCCATCGGCAGGTGGGCGGTGAGCCGGCCGGCGTAGTCGACCTGGCACCGCGCGATCACGAGACGCACCCGAGGAGGGTAGGACAGGGTCGGCGATACTGGGCGCGTGGACCCCATTCAGCGTGTCGCGTCCCGCGAGGTGTACCGGAACAACTGGATGACGGTGCGGGAGGACGAAATCCGCCGCGCCGACGGCTCGCCGGGCATCTACGGCGTGATCGACAAGCCGTCGTACGCGCTGGTCATCGCCCAGGACGGCGACCGGTTCCGGCTGGTCGAGCAGTTCCGCTACCCGCTCGGCGAGCGGCGCTGGGAGTTCCCGCAGGGCACCGCGCCGGACCTGGCGGACGTGCCGCCGGCCGAACTCGCCGTGCGGGAACTGCGCGAAGAGACCGGTCTGCGGGCCGGCTCGATGGTTCCGCTCGGCAAGCTCGACGTCGCCGCCGGCATGAGCAGCCAGCGCGGCTGGGTGTTCCTCGCCACCGACATCAGCGAGGGCGAGCCGGAGCGCGAGCACGAGGAGCAGGACATGCGCAGCGCGTGGTTCGCGCGCGCCGACGTCGAGAAGATGATCCTCGCCGGGGACATCACCGACGCGCAGTCGATCGCCGCGTGGGCGCAGCTCATGCTGTTCGAGCGGCACCGGCCTTGAGCATCCCGCGGATCACCAGGTGGTGGAACGGCTTGATCAGCGCGAAGTAGGCCGGGCCGACGCGGTTGTGGAAGTGCACGATCGTGCCGAGCCGGAAGCCGCGTGACACCGCTTCGACCGTCAGGTACCCGGTCAGGTGACTGTCGTCCACGCCCGCGACCAGGTACCGCTCCGGATCCCCGGCGCGGACGGTGAAGAACGCGACGCGGTCGCCGGGCGCGAAGCCGATGTCCTCGGGCCGCAGCCGGCCGGTCCGCGGAACCGACGCGGTCTCCAGCCGCAGCGCCTTGGCGAGCACGTACCGGACGCCGAAGAGGGCTTTCACCCAGGCCGGCGACCAGCCGAAGACGCCGGCGACGAATTCGCGCAGGCTGTTCTCGCTCTCGATTTCCTTGAACTCGACGTAGTCGGCGCCGTCGACGTAAGGCTCGGTCATTTCCGTCTCCCCAGTACCAGTTCCAACGCGCTCTTCAGCTGCCGGCCGGTCAGCGGCGGCACGACCTGCCCGGCGCCGACGACGATCAGGTACAACGCCCGCGCGAGGTCGGCGTCGCCGCCGATCTCGGTCAGGTAGGCGACGCGGGTGGCGTCCACGCGCTCCTGCACCGCCCGGGCTTCGGCGTCCTGCAGGGCCCACGCCCGGACGGCGATCTCCAGCTCCGGCCCGGGTCCCGGCGCCAGGACCAGCTTCAGCAACGCGCTCAGCCGGTCGCCGTCCGCCGCTTCGGCCTGCTCCACGAACCGCGTGGTGCGTTCGGCTTCGAAGTGCTCCAGGAGGGCGGTGCGGTAGCCGCTCATGCCCTTGAAGTGGTGGTAGAAGGAGCCTTTCGACAGCCCGAGGCGTTCGGTGAGCCGCTCGATGGTCACCGACGGCGCGCCCTGCTCCGCCAGCAGCACCAGCCCCGCGTCCAGCCAATCCCGCTTGCTCGCCATGGCCATACCATACCGTATGGTACGGTCGGTGGCCACGCCGAAACCCGGCCGGACCCTCTCGCCGATCAGTCGGGCCAGGAGGGCTTGCGCTTCTCCAGGAACGCCGCCATGCCCTCGCGGGCGCCGGGCAGCTGGGACGCCGCCGCCATCACTTCGAGCGCGATCGCGTAGGCGTCGGCCTCGGGGCGGTCGAGCTGGGCGTAGAGCGTCACCTTGCCCATCGACTTGCTGGCGCGGCTGCCGCGGGTGGCCCGGGCCAGCAGCTCCGCGACGGCGTCGTCGAGCTGCTCATCGGGGACGACCCGGTTGACCAGGCCCCAGTCCAGCGCCGTCGCCGCGTCGATGACGTCGCCGGTCAGCGCCAGCTCCATCAGGCGCTTGCGGCCGATCGACCGCGCCACCGGAACCGCCGGCGTATGGCAGAACCAGCCGCCCTTGCCGCCCGGCAGCGCGAAGCCCGCCGACTCGGCGGCCACGGCCAGGTCGCACGACGCCACCAGCTGGCAGCCCGCCGCCGTGGCCAGGCCGTGCACGCGGGCGATGACCACCTGCGGGATCGACTGCATCGTCTTCATGACGTCCGTGCACAACGTGAGCAGCTCGCGCACGCCCACCAGGTCGCGCGCGGCGACGTCGGCGAAGTCGTGGCCGGCGGAGAACACCGGGCCGTCGGCGGCCAGCACGACGCCGGTCGCGTCGGTCGTCCCCGCCTCGCGGAACGCCGCGAGCAGCTCGGCGAGGTGCTCCGCCGAGAGCGCATTGCGCCGCGCCGCCCGGTTCATGGTGATCGTGACGGTGTCGCCGTCGCGCTTGACCAGGATGTGCTCGTACTCGGTCATGCCCCGACGGTAGTACTTCCCGCGCGGAATGTGCGCCGGTAGCTGTCCGGCGCGACGCCGACTTCGGCGCGCATCCGGCGCCGCAGGTTGGCCGCCGTGCCCAGCCCGGACCGCTCGGCGACGCGCTCGACCGGCAGCGACGTCGTCTCCAGCAGCCGCTGCGCGTACCGGACGCGCTGGACGCGCAGCCAGCGTCCGGGTGTCACCCCGGTGGCCGCGGCGAACTCGCGGTGGAACGTCCGCTCGCTCATCCGCGCGTGCCCGACCAGGTCCTCGACGCCGATGCCGTCCCCGAGCCGCGCGAGCGCCCAGTCCATTGTGGACGCCATACCGGGCTGGGCCGCCTTCGGTGGCAGCGGGTGGTCGACGTACTGGCGTTGCCCGCCCTCGCGCGCCGGCGGCATCACCAGGCGGCGCGCCAGCATGGCGGCGATGTCGGCGCCGTGGTCGCGCCGGACCAGGTACAGGCAGAGGTCGAGGCCGCCGACGACGCCCGCGGACGTCAGGACGCCGCCGTCGTCGGTGTAGAGCACGTCGCGCTGCAGGTCCGCGCGCGGGGCGACCTCGGCGAGGGCGTCGAGGTCGCGCCAGTGCGTGGTCGCCGGGCGGCCGTCGAGCAGGCCGGCGGCGGCGAGGGTGAACGCGCCGGAGCACAACCCGGCGACGGTCGCGCCCGCCCGGTGGGCGCGGCGCAGCGCCGTGACGGCCGACGGCGGCACCGGCGCGAGGGGCTCGTCGCGGCCCGGTGCGAGCACGAGGTCGCAGCCGTCGAGCCCGGCGAGGCCGTGCGTGGCTGCGACGTCACCGAACGGCGACGTGGCCGTCCGCACCCGGCCGGCGCTGCACAGCCGCACGGTGAACGGGCCGATGCCGCTGTCGGTCCGGTCCTGGCCCCAGACCTCGCCGATCACCGCGAGGTCGAACACCCGGGTGCCCGGCAGCAGGAGGACGCCGATGGTGCGCATGGCAGGAAAGTACCGTATCGCGCGTCTTCTGCCACTCCCCTCACCCACCGCACCCCCGCGAGACTCGACGGCATGACCGAAACGGCACTCATCCTGATCGACGTCCAGTGCGGGTTCGACGACCCGGAGTTCTGGGGCCCGCGCAACAACCCGGGCGCCGAAGCGAACATGAAGGCCCTGCTCGACGCGTGGCAGGAGCGGCGGCTCCCGGTGGTCCTGGTGCACCACGATTCGCCGAAGCCCGGCTCGCCACTGCGTCCCGGCCAGCCGGGCAACGACTTCAAGCCCGAACTCGACGGCGCCCGGCCGGACCTCGTGTTCGGCAAGAAGGTCAACTCGGCGTTCCTCGGCGACGCCGACCTCGACGCGTGGCTGCGCAAGCGCGGCATCACGAGCTTCGTCGTGGCCGGCATCCAGACGAACTTCTGCTGCGAAACCACCGCGCGGATGGGCGGGAACCTCGGCTACGACGTCACTTTCGCCCTCGACGCCACGTTCACCTTCGACCTCCCGGGCGTGACCGCGGACGAGCTCTACCGCGTCACGGCGGCGAACCTGGCGAACCAGTTCGCCACCGTGAAGTCCACGAAGGACGTCCTGGGCGAGCTCAGCTGAGGCCGTGCCGTTCGCGGATCAGGCTGACGATGCCGTCCATGATCCCGGTGAGCTCGTAGTCCTTGGGCGTGAACACCCGGGCGATGCCGCGTTCGGTGAGCAGCGCGGCATCGTCGGGCGGGATGATGCCGCCGACGATCACCGGCACGTCGCCCGCCCCCGCGGCACGCAGGCCGTCGACGACGTGCGGGACGACCTCGAGGTGCGAGCCGGAGAGCACGGAGAGCCCGACGACGTGCACGCCTTCCTGCACCGCGGCCGCGACGATCTGCTCGGGCGTCAGCCGGATGCCCTGGTAGACGACCTCGAAGCCGACGTCGCGCGCCCGGACGGCGACCTGCTCGGCGCCGTTGGAGTGCCCGTCGAGGCCCGGCTTGCCGACCAGGATCCGCAGCCGCTCGCCCAGCTCCGCCTCGGTTTCCCGGACCCGCGTGCGCACCCGCTCCAACTCGGGGTCACCGGCTCCGGCGACCGCGGAGGCGGAAACGCCGGTGGGCGCCCGGTATTCACCGAACACCTCGCGCAGCGCGCCGGCCCACTCGCCGGTGGTCACGCCGGCCCGTGCACAGTCCACAGTGGCCTCGAACAGGTTTTCCGTGGTCTGCGCGCGTTCCTTCAGCGCGGCCAGCGACCGTTCGACGGCCTCGTTGTCGCGCTGGGTGCGCCACTCCTCGATCGCGGTGACGGCGGCCTTCTCGACGGCGGGGTCGATCGTCTCGATCGCCTTCGCGCCTTCGGCCTGCAGCGGCGACGGCTCGGTCGTGCCGAACTTGTTGACCCCGACCAGGATCCGCTCGCCGTTCTCCATCTCGCGGCGGTACTCGGCCAGCGATGCGACCAGCTGCGACTTCATGTACCCGCTCTCGACCGCGGCGACGGCGCCGCCGAGGTCCTGCACGCGGGCGATCTCCTCGCGGGCGCCGGCCATGATCTCGTCGACCTTGGCCTGGATGACGTGCGAGCCGTCGAAGATGTCCTCGTACTCCAGCAGGTCGGTCTCGAAGGCGAGCACCTGCTGCATCCGCAGCGCCCACTGCTGGTCCCACGGCCGCGGCAGGCCGAGGGCTTCGTTCCACGCGGGCAACTGGATGGCGCGGGCGCGGGCGCCGCGGGAAAGCGACACCGCGAGCATCTCCAGCACGATCCGCTGGACGTTGTTCTCCGGCTGGGCCTCGGTCAGCCCGAGCGAGTTGACCTGCACGCCGTAGCGCAGCCGACGGGCCTTGGGATCCGTTACGCCGTAACGGTCGCGCGTGAGCTCGTCCCAGAGCGCGGTGAACGCGCGCATCTTGGACATCTCCTCGACGAACCGGACGCCGGCGTTGACGAAGAAGGAGATCCGCGCGACGACCTTCGCCATGTCGGCCGCGTCGACCTGCCCCGAGTCGCGGACGGCGTCGAGGACGGCGATCGCGGTGCACAGCGCGTAGGCGACTTCCTGTGTCGGCGTCGCCCCGGCTTCCTGCAGGTGGTAGCTGCAGATGTTGATCGGGTTCCACTTGGGGACGTGGTGCACCGTCCAGGCGATCACGTCGGTGATCAGCCGCAGGCTCGGCCCGGGCGGGAAGATGTAGGTCCCGCGGGACAGGTACTCCTTGATGATGTCGTTCTGCGTGGTGCCGGCGAGCTTCGCGAGCACCTCGTCGACGTCGCGCCCCTCGGCTTCGGCCTGCTCGCGCGCCACGGAGACGTACAGCGCGAGCAGCCACATGGCCGGCGCGTTGATGGTCATCGACGTGTTCGCTTCGGCGAGCGGGATGCCGTCGAAGAGCCGCCGCATGTCGCCGAGGTGCGACACCGGGACGCCGACCTTCCCGACCTCGCCGCGGGAGAGCTGGTGGTCCGGGTCGTAGCCGGTCTGGGTGGGCAGGTCGAAGGCCACCGAAAGGCCGGTCTGCCCCTTCGCGAGGTTGCGCCGGTAGAGCTCGTTCGACGCGGCGGCGGAGGAGTGCCCCGCGTACGTGCGCATCACCCAGGGGCGATCCCGCTCGTTGTCGGATGGGTACGGCACTGGGCACCTCCGGCGGTGGACGTTTCGTCGAGTGTACCGACCGGTAACTTATGGTGGCAGTGCAATGGGACACGTCCGGGTGACGTCAACCGGCCGCCTGCTCGTGCACGATCAGGTCGCGCAACCCGTCGACGTCCGGCACGTCGAACAGCTCGATCGGGGCCGGTTGCCCCTTCTTCGGCAGGGAATATCCGAGCAGGTACACGGACCCGTCCCGCCTCGTGAGCGTGAGCCGGCCGCCGCCCTGGTCGCGCCGGACGACCGGCGGCTCCAGGTCATTCAGGTACTCGCACGTGCGGATGCGGCCCGAAACGCGGTCGGCCACCACGACCCGCTGGTCGGTCACCGCGTACACCGCGCGGCGCGTCGTGCGGAGCCGCCAGAGCACCGGCGCCCAGACGACGGCGAGCCCGATGCTCCCGAAGGTCACGGCCGCCCCGGGGGCCGGCAGCCCGATGGCGACGGCGAACCCCGACACCATGACCGAGCCGAAGGCGAGGCGGTACCACTCGAGCCCGGTCGGGGCGATCCGCCGCGGCCGTCCCGACCACAGCAGCCGCTCACCCGGTTCCAGGGCGATCAGCGGTTCGTCCACGGCAACCTCCTCGGTTGCCGGGCTGACGCACCGGGAGGCCGCGCGGGTTGCCCCGATCAGGCAGCCGGGCTGTCGGCTTCCGGCGGGGCCTGGCGGGCGTGGGCTTCGTCGATCGCCTTGGTGAGCAGGTCGCGGACGCGCTTGGGCTCGCCGATCCCGATCAGCGTCACGGTTCCCGCGCCGCCGAAGGTGATGGTCCCGGTGCGGGACGGGCCCGCCTTGAGCATCGGGGCCGGCAGGCCGGCCAGCTCGCTGGAGCGTTCTTTCTGCCGGAACAGCCCCGAGCGCGCGATGATCCGGCTGTCGGTGACGGCGTAGGTGGTGCGCCCGAGCGCGAGGTACCGGACGATCGACCGGCCGACGGCACCGTAGAGACCGATCACGAGCGCAACAACGACCGCGGCCATGGTGAGACCGCTGGGTTCGCGGGTCAGCAGCAGCCAGAGAGCGGCGGCGGCGAGGAGAAGCCCGACCGGGGCAACCACCCCATCCGCGGCGACGTAGAGCGGGCGCTGGACCGGCTCCCCCGCCCAGAGCACGCGTTCACCGGGCAACAGCTCGATTTCCCCTGCTGACATGGCCGAACACTACTCTGCCGGAGGTGCTTCCGCCGAGTCCCGCACGCGCTGGATGCGGTTGTGCACCCTGTGTGCGCGGCCGATCGCGGGCCGCTGCCCCGCCGACCCCAACGGCACGCGGACGCCCAGACCTGCCCCCCGCCCAGGCCTCCCCATGACCTCCTGTCCAAGCCAGCGGAAGGCCGGCTTGCGCGAGTTGTGGACTGTGTGACCGAAATCCGCGAGACCCGCCCCTGCCCCGTCGATTAGCGTGGGGAGCCGTGACGTGGAGTGCGTACGGGAGTTACCTGGTCATCGTGGTCCTGATCGTCCTCGCGCCGGGGCCGGACACGATGGTGATGCTCAAGAACGCGCTGTCCGGCGGGTTCCGGGGCGGACTGCTCGCGTCGGTGGGCATCTTCGCCGGCAACGCCGTTCAGGGCAGCGCTGCGGCGCTGGGGCTCGGCGTCCTCATCGCGCGGTCGCAGCCGGTGTTTCTCGCGCTCAAGTGGGCCGGCGCCGCCTACCTCATCTTCCTCGGGTTCCAAGCGCTGCGGGGTGCTTTCCGCGGCAACTACCACGCCGTCGACGAGGGCCGGCGGCGGCGAGGCGGGGGCTTCCGGCGGTTCCGCGAGGGCTTCCTCTCCAACATCACCAACCCGAAGGTGCTGGTGCTGTACTTGTCCGTCCTCCCCCAGTTCCTCGACCCGGTCCGCACCACGACGTGGGACGCGCTCGCCCTCGCCTACACCGTTGCCGTGCTGGGCATGCTGTGGTTGCTGGTGCTGCTGGTGTTCGTGCACCGCGTGCGGGCGTGGCTGGAGCGCCGCCGGGTGCGCCGGGCGCTGGACGGCGTCACCGGTACCGCCCTGCTCGGCTTCGGCGCCGCCCTCGCCCTGGAGGCCTGATGACCTGGCACACCTACGCGGCTTTCGCCGGGATGATGGCCTTCCTGGCGATGATGCCGGGCCCGGACACCATGGTCGTGCTGAAGAACGCCCTGACCGGCGGCGCGCGCGGCGGCGGCTGGGCGTGCGCCGGGATCACCATCGCGAACTTCCTCCAGGGGACGGCGGCAGCCTTCGGGCTGGGCGCGGTGATCACCCGCTACCAGCCGGTGTTCGAGACGGTGAAGTGGCTCGGCGCGGCCTATCTGGTCTTCCTCGGCGTCCAGGCCCTCCGCGGCGCCTGGCGCGGGAACTACGCCGCCCTCGACGACGTCCGGAAAGCCCGCGCCTCCCGCGGACGCCGGTTCCGCGAAGGGTTCCTGTCCAACATCACCAATCCGAAGGTGATCGTGCTGTACCTGTCGGTGCTGCCGCAGTTCCTGACGCCGGGAGTCACCGACCAGGGCGATGCGCTGCTGCTCGCGTACACGGTCGCGGCCCTGGGCGTGGTGTGGCAGGTGGTGCTGCTGTTCTTCGTGCACCGCGTGCGGGGCTGGTTGCAGCAGCGCAAGGTCCGCCGGGCGATGGACGGCGCGACGGGCGCCGCGCTGGTCGGGTTCGGCGCGGCGCTCGCCCTCGAAGGCTAGAGCGTCCGGTCCAGCCAGTCGTAGATGCGGCCCGCCGCCAGGCGCTGGGCGCCGACGTGGCAGTGCGCGTCCGCGCCCTCTTCCGCCGTGAACGTCAGCAGCGTCTTCGGCGCCTCCAAGTGCGCGTACAGCCGCCTCGGCTCGGTCTCCTGGTCACCGCCGAAGAACAGGTCGTCCGCCGCTTCGCAGACCAGGACCGGGCACTCGATCTTCTCCGCGATGCCGCCCTCCAGCGTGTACTCCAGGTACTTCGCGATGAACTCGCGGTCGGTCGCCGCGCCCAGGACGTACCGGCCGTGGTCGCACGCCCAGCGCAGCGTCGGGCTCGCCTCGCGGCCCGCCGCGAGCAGCGCGTCGAACTCCTCGTCCGCCGCGGCCCGGGCCCGGCGCACGATCTCCTCGCGCGACCAGGGCAGCAGGCCCGTCACCGCCGCGCCCGCGTCGTACACGCCGTCCACCGCGACCACGGCCGCCAGCCGGTGTTCGAACGCCGCCGCGCGCGGGGCCAGCTCGCCGCCCAGGCTCACCCCGAGCAGCGCGATGCGTTCCGGGTCGACTCCGTCGAGGGCCAGGGCGAAGTCCACCACCGGCGTCACCACGTGCTCCCAGTCCGGGCGGAACACGAGCTTCTCGTGCCGGATCGCGCTCGGCTGGCCCGGGCCGTCGAACGTCAAGACGTGGTAACCGTGCGCGGCGCCCGCCGCCGCGCCCATGAAGTGGCATTCCTCGGCGCTGCCGTCGAAGCCGTTGTGCATGATCAGCAACGGCTTCGGCCCGGCCCCCGGCGCGCGGTAGAAGTACCCGCGCAGAGTCGTGCCCTCGTACGGGATTTCGACCGGCTCGGCCACCTCCGCGCGGCGGAAACACTCGACGCTGCGGTCGTAGGCCGCCGCGATGCGCGGGTCCGCCGGGTCGCCGTGGAGGAAGAACTCCGCGGAGAAGTAGTACGTCGACGCGCGCAGCAGCAGGTCGCGCGCGGTGACCGGGCCGGCGTCGGCCGCTTCGGCGTACAGGCGGTCGGCCAGCGCGCGGTAGGCGTCGTGCCAGCTGTCGTAGTCGCCCGGCGTCACGGTCGACGCCGCCGCGAGGACCTCGCCGAAGTCCGAGCCGCCGTAGGCCGCGTGGCCGAACAGGCGGAGGGTCTCGAACCAGAACTGCCGGTCTTCTTCGAACATCAGCTGCTTCATCGGATTTCCTCCTGCACAAAGGTTTCGAACGAACGGGCCGGCCGCCCGGTGACCTGCTCGACGGCCGGGGTGACGCGGTCTTCGGCGCCGCGCCGGATGTCCTCGTCCAGGGCGGCCAGCACGCGGGCGAACTCGGCGGGGATCCCGGATGACGTCAGCGAAGCCGCGAAGGCCCCGGTGCCGACCGCGCGGTGCCGCACCGGACGGCCGAGGCGCGCGGACAAGATCGCCGCCGCTTCGGCGTAGCTCAACGCGGCCGGTCCGGTCAGGACGTGGTCGGTGTTGTGCGGTACCGGATCGGTCAGCGCGCGGACGGCGACCGCCGCGATGTCGCCGGCGTCGACGAACGCGACCCGGGCGTCGCCGGTGGCCGTGACGATCTCGCCGTCCCGCACCCCTTGGGCCACCAGGTGTTCGCCGGTGAAGTTCTGCATGAACCAGGACGGCTTCAGCACGGCCCACTCCGGTGCCGTGCGCACCAGCCGCTGCAGGTCGCCGAGGCCCGGGGTGTCCGGCGTGACCGCCGAAGAGCTGAGCAGGACGACCCGCCGGACGCCCGCCGCCAGCGCGTCGTCCAGGAAGGGCGCCACCAAGCCGATCGGCGAAGCCTCACCGATCGGCGCGAGCAGGTAGACCGCGGAGACTCCGCGCAGCGCGCCGGCGTGGGTCGACCGATCCGCCCAGTCGAACCGGACCTGCCCGGCCGCGCCCGGCTTCCGCGTGGCCGCCCGGGCCGCGAATCCGCCGGCACGCAGGCCGGCGACGACCCGGCGGCCGGTCGTGCCGGTGCCGCCGAGGACCAGGACGTCAGCCACCGAACGCCGCCGTCAGTTCGTCGGCGCCGCCGAGGATCTCTGCGGCGGCGAGCGGGCTCCAGTAGTCGCGGTAGTGGCGGATGAGACCGTCCGCAACGGTGATCACGGCGATGTACGACAGCTCGTACGGCTTCTGCGTCGCCACCACGACTCCGGCAACGGTGAATTCGGCGACGGCCACGGCCGGGTCGGTCGTTTCGTGCACGGTCTTCGCGGTGACCTCGCGGATGTCCAGCAGGTTCGGGTAGTCGCGCAGGTACTCGCGGATCGCCTCGCGCCCTTCGACGCGCTTCGGGTAGCCCGGACCGGCGAACGGGAACTCGAGGACGCCGTCCTCGGCCCAGAGCCCGGCGAACCCGGCCATGTCGTGCTTCAGCAGCAGATCGAGCGCGTGCTCGACGAAGTCGCGCATCGCAGCCTCCTTCAACGTTCGGACGAGACGGTACCGTCCCGACGTCAACCACGATAGACGGAACGGTACCGTCTCGTCCACCCGTTAGACTGCGATCCATGGCACGCACCCCGACCGGCGCCGCGGTCCTCCAGCACCAAGTCACGTCGGCGATCACCGACGCCGTCCTGAACGAGCTCGCGGAGCAGGGCTACGGCCGGCTGTCGATGGAGGCCGTCGCCAAGCGCGCCGGCGTCGGCAAGAGCGCGCTCTACCGGCGCTGGCGGTCGAAGGACGAGATGATCGCCGCGGTCGTCACGGAGTTCAGCGTGACGCGGGCGGCGGAGGCGGACACCGGCTCACTGCGCGGCGACCTCCGCGAAACGATGCAGGCCCTGATCGACTGGCTGACGCACCCGCTGTTCTCGCGGATCCTGCCCGACCTGGTCGCGGAGGACGCGCGGAACCCGGAGCGCGGCCGCCGCACGCGCGAGAACATCGGCGGGCCGCGGCGCGAGGTCGGCGAGGCGATGCTGCGCCGGGCCATCGCGCGCGGCGAACTGCCCGGGGACCTCGACATGGAGATGGCGCTGGACGTCCTGGCCGCGCCGATCTATTGGCGCCTGGTCGTCCGGCAGGCCGAGGCGGAGCCGGACTATGTGGACCGGCTCGTGGAGTACGCCCTGCGCGCCCAGTGCGCGCAGGG